>JBMYRY010000183.1:0-5846 GCA_049602795.1 Bradymonadia bacterium | reverse complement strand
TTCGGTCGTACTGTAAACACTATGAAGGGTTTAACATCATTACTGTTGACCGCCTTAATGCTGCAGGCGGGGTGCGCAGAGGAGGTTGAGCCGGGCATAGTTGAGTTTGAATGGCGCTTGGGTAGTCAGGGCTGTGACCATTACGGCGTAACCGAAGTATCTGCTCATTTGTTCGGATTTCAGAGCGCTGAACCAGTCGAAACGCGAACCTTTGCCTGCCAGGACGGGACTGGCCGCCTTGAAGGGGTCGATCCCGGTGAATACACGCTTAGGCTCGATGGGATGGATTCTGATGGGTGTACTACACACCGTACTCGCACCGAAATCATTGTGCCTTCAGGGAGTTTGGTCACCTTAGAACGACCGTTGAGTTTGACTCGTCATCGCAGACCTTTGGAGATTATGTGGAACTTTGAGAATCAGCTCGATTGCTTGGGTAATCAGGTTGCTCAAGTTGAAATTCGCGTTGAGGTTGGTGATGAAGAGGGGTTTACAGAAGTACGGCTCTGCGAGGGATTTACGACCACGGTACCAGGCGATATCGCGCCCGGTGACTTAACCATTACGATTTTTGGCGTGGACGAAAGTGGTGAACGTGTATTCCGTGGAACGGTGACCCGTTCACCGGACTTCTTTGGTGAGGACCTCTGTGCACCCACACTGAAAGTTCTGGCTGTCTTATCCGAGTGTCTAGACAGCAATTGCGAGGAAGAGTAACTACTCTTTAACCGACGATTCCTCTGTGAGCTCCGACGGTGCCCCGAAGAGCGTGAGGTCGACATTCTCTCTCTTTGCTAGTGTGTTCAGGTCCGTAAGCGCTCGTTCAATCACTGACAACCATTCCTTTGCGCTTGCAATGCCTTGGCGATTTGCGTCGTCGGCGTTGGAACGAGCGTTCTGCAATAACCCGTGGATCTTACCGATGGTTGAGTACATCTTACGCATATTGTACCGCCCCATAAATTCGTTCCGCTGAGCAGAACTAACATCGACTGTTTCGAGCTTATAAGCTCGCCTGAAGATAGACATCGCAGCATCCAAACTCATACTGTCGGTCCCCTCAACTCGCTCACTCGCACTCTTGATGAGCAGGTCGAGCAGGAGTTGGTCACGGTGCTTTGCTGTCAATGCGCCGGTCGGAATATCTGGGGCGCTTTTTGGTAATGGAAATGATTGATAGGCAACATTTGGCTGGAACCGCATTTTGCCAACGGGAAAAAATAAGCCGCGCTCCACTTCAACCTGCCCGCCGGAGGTTGTGATGTAGTAGTGGTTGTGATTCGTGTAGGCTAGGTAGAACAGACCGAGCAATACCAACGCAATCACAATGATCGGCGTGAGTCGGCGTTTCCTCTTGGGCGGGCGAGGAGACGTGTTCAGTGGTTCCGTTTCGATGTCGAAGGGGATGTCTTCTTCACTGAATAGGTCCTCTATTGTCGATTTGTCTTCAGTCATCCTTGCCCCCTCCGGTTATGCTTCACAAGCATACCTACACTGCAACATTAAAGTCTCTGAGCGCTTGATTCAAGCTGACTTTTCGATCGGTACTTTCAGAGCGTGACCCAATGATAATTGCACATGGTAGTGCATACTCGCCCGCTGGAAAGGACTTGGTGCGAGTCCCTGGCACCACAACGCTGCGAGGCGGAACGTAGCCTCTATAGACTTTCTCTTCACTGCCAGTGACATCGATAATTGGTGTTGAGGCTGTCAGAACAACATTCGCACCGATGACTGCTTCCTGACCCACATGTGTGCCTTCGACGATGATGCTTCTTGAACCGATGAACGCGTTATCTTCAACAATGACCGGACGGGCATTAGGCGGCTCTAAAACGCCCCCGATGCCAACGCCACCCGATAAATGAACATTTCTTCCAATCTGAGCACAAGAACCAACCGTTGCCCAGGTGTCTACCATAGTCCCAGCACCGACATATGCCCCAATGTTGACATAGCTCGGCATCATTACGGCTCCGGCCTCAAGATGGCTAGCGTATCGAGCGATTCCTGGTGGCACGACTCTCACACCGCTGGTCTCAAGATTTCTCTTTACGGGGATCTTATCAAAATATTCGAATGGACCAATCTCGATCGTCTGCATCCGTGACAGCTTAAAGTAGAGAAGAATCGCGGATTTGATCCAATCGTGAACAATCCATTCGTCGTTAATTTTTGACGCGACTCGAATGGCACCACGATCGAGGTCCTCCATCGTCATCAGGACATCATTTTCCGCATCGGGTAAAAGAGAATTGTCCGCGTATGCAGCTAAGATTCGTTTTGCTCGCTCTTCCATGTGACCTCCTGAGTAGTTACAACGCACCCTGCCACAGTCCTCAATTAATGTTAAGAGCTAAGAGAAGATGAAACAGTCCATTTGAAGATATAGGCTGCGTGCCAATCGAATGCGTATGGGTGGCTTCGTGATGGCTCGATGCTTCGTAGGACGATTCATATCGAAAACCGAACTCGACTGTTCGTTTTGAGTTGAGATTGAGATCGCCTTGCTCGATGATGAGCGAGTTAAGTCGTCGGTGGTGCTTGCGCAACCGCCTTCGAAAAATGGTTTATCACTCAGCCAACGATGTGCAAAGCCATTGTAACTGGACTCTCTAGAAAGAGGAGACGAACAATTTGGCTAATCGGATTTGTGGAGATTGTCGCTATTTCATTGTCGAACGGCAACGAGAGACGGATGCTGTCGGTCAATGCAAGTTTGGCAAATATATGGGCGTTTACCCAAGCACTCGTGATGGGTGCTCGAGTTTTGCTCGACCGGGTGATGACCGGCTACCGCAGTTGTCTAAAAGTTCACGTACAAGCGGCGTGAGACGTGCGCGGACGTCTCACGCTGACTATGCACCAAAGCTGTCGATTGAGGCGGTACGCTCATTACTGGGAGATGATGGTATGTCTAAAGAAGGTGTATTCAGAGTATTAGAAATAAGTCGCCGAGAGGGGGCGAGCATTCTGGACGACGGGGAAGGGTCAATTGTCTTCATGCCCCGAGACCCCTCGCTTCAGACCAAAGATGTGCCTACGACTCAATTTTGCAACAAGCTATTCATGATGCACGGTAATCTTAGAGTGCTTGAGCAGAAGCTGCTCACTCATGACAGTCTACAAATGCGTCGCCAGTTTGAGTTGGTGGAGCAAATTTGCGCGGCGAAATCTGATTTGTTCGCATTGGCCCAACCGACGACATCGGAGAATGATGGGGATGAGCACGCTGAGATGCTCATTCAGGAAATGGAGTGGAATGCTCTTGTGAATGGGCGTCCGTCCTTGAACGAAAAGTTTAGGGGGGGGAGTGTTCAATATGGAACGAGTCTCGAGGAGCCGATTGAGGCATTCTTTCATCGTCTGTGTTTGGCAAAAGATCGTTTGATGCGTTGCGAAGTGCTTCTTGAAGACGCGTTCGGTACTCGACTGACCGAGTTGCAAAACTATCTAGGGTATATCCGAAAGTGCTACGGGACATTGAAAACGTTCAACATTCTTTTTGCTGAACGAAGTAATTACTTCACGACCTAATGGGCGTTATTGAAGCACTTGAAGAGCGGCTTGAAGGCTCACTTGTGACTGGCTAGCGATCGCTCGTTCTGGATTTTGCATCGACTCTTTTTTGACCATATCTGCCACTTCCTTTGCTCGCGTACTCGAGTCTAAGGTCACGAGTCCATTTCGAGCCGCACTCTGCTTCATCTTGCGTATCGCCTGTGCTGCAGATTCAGTCTCCGACCTACGGGGGCGAGCCTCATCTAGCGTTGAAGTGGCGTCATCTAAGGCTTCGGCTGCTTCGATTCTGTCGGCGCGAACCTCTGCTGATTCCAAGTCGTAGCGGACTTTTCGGGTATCGGGTTCGATCTCGTGTGACTGGCGCAAACTCGGAATGATCTCCACGCTAGGTCGCTCGCCAACATTTTCGGTGGTGTCGGGCTCGAATGTACCAGGGGTAATCAGATCGAGCCGCCTTGAGACGACCTTATCTAATTTGGCATCGCGCTGCTGAATGAGTCGCGTGTGAGTGGCACTCGCAGCCTTGTCTTGCTGCACCGCTTCTTTCATATCATCTTGGAGCGCCATGTTTTCCTTGACGACTCCTTCTTCTCGGTCTAGCGCGCTGTCTCGTAACGCGATCAAGTCTCGGGCAAGTGCAAATGCCTCAAAATGGTCCCGATAACTCTGTTCTCTGGCAAGAGTCACCTTGTCTTGAACTTCTAGCCGTTGCGCCTGCAGTCGGGCTTCCTGAGCAGCAGCTTTATCGATGACCATCGCGTTGCGTATCTCGGCTGCTTCTCGAACGCGCTGTTGTTCAGCGGAAATCGCGCCTTCCCTTTGACCGCCTTCTGAAACCAATCGTTGAGTGTTCTCGAGGGTCGATTCGTCGTACAGTCGTTTGACTGCTTCACGCGCATTCTCCACCTCTGTTTCGGTTGCTACCGAGTTGGACTCATTTTCGGTATAGAGCTTCTTCACAGCTTCGCGTTGGTTGACCGGTTCACTTTGGGTGGGCTTGCGCTCGGCGCTTCCCGTGTCGGTCTTTGCTGGCTCGGTCATGCCTTCTTTTGCTGACGTTGACGGACGAGTTCGTGCAGCCTCTCCCTGAGCGGGGGCGGTAAATGATACCGGTCTGGTGGCGTTAACGGAATTCGACATATCGCGGCTCCTTGCGGTCTAATTCGTCTGGTGATGACTATCCATGCATCACTCGCACCATAAGAATAGTGGTAATCTTTCTATTTTTCAAGTGTGTTGGCGCGCTGCGGTGATTTTGAATCAGACTGGAGAGGCGGCTAAACGAACGTGCGAGACGAGTTCGGTGAGCTCCGTGGTCAGTCGATTCACTGCTTGATTGAGGTGTGATTCGTTTACGCTTTCTATCGTGACCCGAATGTTGAATTTTGGGTCTTCAAAGACTGGATAGCAGCCGATCGTAACATTGAACTCCGCTTCGCATGATTTCAACACCTCGGCAATGGTGCCTTCATCACCAAGCAGTTCTAGGATGGCTAAGTGGTGCTTGGTGCCTTTGAGTTTCTCCTTGATAGAATTGAGTTTAGCTCGAAAAATGTGGGGGACCCCTGGGAAGATGTGCACATTTTCGACACTCACTGTCGGCCACTGAGATTGGGCGGGAAAGTGAAGTGTGGCATTGGAGGGTAGGTATCCCATCTTAAGGTGTGCATCCGTAACCTTTGAGCCAAAATAGCTTTGGATCCGGTTGATAAGTGGTTCGAATGGGATGCACTTAACCCCGAATGCCGATGCGATCGCATCATAGGTGATGTCATCATGTGTCGGACCTACGCCGCCACTAGTTATGAGCACATCCACATGCTGACGGATTCGATTGACGGCTTCAGCGATTACAGCTGTTTCGTCTGGCACGATGCAAATTGTGGTTAATGTCGCCCCCCTTGCGAAACAGAATCGGGCAAGTTCATATCCGTTTTCGTCTCGAATTTTTCCAGTCAACAGTTCATTGCCGATGAGGATGAGACCTACTGTAGTCACGCGCAGCTTGCTCCAAGGTAGTGGGTACTCGTACCTGTGAAGCATACCCGATGACTCGCGCTTCGGCTAGTCTTAGACGCCGACAATAGTTGCGAACCGAGTCGAATTCTGTTAAGACATCCCATTCGCTTCGGTCAGCGACCACGAGTTGTGTAGAACTGCGACCGACACAATCCATAAAACGGAGTTGCACTTTGAGCCAATCCGGAAGACGTAATAGAGGACGATCGAGGTCTAATAAACAGGGCCGGGGTCGAATCGATTATCAAAGTAAACTGTCTCAGTTTGATCGCGAGGAAGACGCAGCGACCTTTTGGCAGCGTTCG
>JBMYRY010000182.1:0-5864 GCA_049602795.1 Bradymonadia bacterium | reverse complement strand
TCCATTCCCACACGTTGCCAAATAGATCACATAAACCAAATCGCTGCGTTCCACTCGAGCACACCGGCTTGGTTTCAAACCCACTATTTTCCTTCGTCCATGCTCGTCCCTCAGCCCCGTTGTAGGGTGCGGTGAAAGCTAACCATTGCCATTCTGCATCAAAGGGCAACCGAAACCCCTTGCAGGCAACCAGGTCGGTTTGGGGCGGCGAATAACACGATGGCAAACCTGCTCGCTCGGACAGTCTGTCGGCATAGTGAGTTGCCATCATCATCGTCACTTGCTCCACCGGGCAATTTGAGCCACATGACCGATGATAACTCGGATTGTGACCCATCAAACGCTCAAAGTCTCCTTGGGTCACTTCGGTTCGCTGCACAGTGAGACGATGACCAGCGGGGCCATTAATCTGCACCACCGATTCTGGTTTCGGTCGCCATACACATCGCTTCGAACGCAAGAAGCATCGCTCCTCTTTTACGCACAATCTGGACGCCTCGCAGTGCTTCGCGGAAGCTGGCAAACAGATGCCATCGTGAGCGGCACATGCCCCCTGATCCTTACAGTACACCGACTGCTCGCAATGCTCATCCATCGTTGCTCGACAAGCTCCTGCCGCGAACGCACATTTGCCTTCTTCAGTACAACCCGGCGAACGCGCACATTGGCGGTCACGTACTGCTTTGGGGTCAACACAGATTAAATCATTGCAGGTCAGCCCAGCATTGCAATCCGAGGGTTTCCCACATGCTTCGCCCTCCCCACGCAATGCACCAGCTTGCTCGACGGTCTCGGGCGTAGCGGGACCAGAGAATAAACCGCAGCCAACTGCACATGAGAAGGCGTAGACTGCAGTCAGTTTCCGAAGGTTAGAAATCACTAATCAACTCAAGGTCGAGACCACCTGCAAATAAGTATGAGACCGCCTGGGAATAACCGTAGACCAACACACTGCATTTACCGGGGCACTCCAACGTGTGCTGACCAGCATTCAGAGGAATCGCCCCACCCACAAACTCATCGTCGATAGGTGATAACTGAGCTGAGATGTCCATTCCGTCCAAGGTCACGCTTTCGCCTGCACCGGCTACAACAGATACATAATCTTCATCGTACTCCTGCGGGGTCAAGAAGCTGTAATTGGTTCGATATTGTTCAACCGGCACAGCAAAGGCAAGTGCAGGGTCCCCTGTCTGTCCATCCGTAGAGGTCAAAAAGTGCCCCACCAAAATGGGCTCCGAAGCGGTCACGGAAATGTCGCGGTCAATGAACACGTCACAAAATCGCCCAGCATCCAATGTCCCACATCGGTTAAGAGCAGGTGGCTCTATCACGACTTCCGTGTTGTCAGCGCGGGCTAGGATCCGAACAAAATCTGGGGCAATCGCGCCATTCCTTGTTCGATCAGAGCGGGGCTGTGTTCTCGACAACACAAACCGGTTCCCCCAGGTCGCCGATGGGAAAAGTTGTTCTTCAATGTGGTCGGCACAACAAATGCCGGGCACACACTGTGCCAAGTCACCACGGCAGTAAAACCCGTCTTGACACTGTGAATCGTTCTCGCAACTTCTAGTGCAAATCCCGAACTGACCGCAGATCTCACCGTTATTGCAGTTACTATTGTTCTGGCATCCTCGAAACTGAGGTTGAATGTCGGTGATCAAAGCCGCTTCATGACCAACGAACACGCCAACTGTTTTTCCGGGGTCCAATACCTCAATTCGCGAACCGGTCAAATCACCAGCACCTGCAGCTTCAAGGTGAAGAACATCGAATTGATTGAGGACAAATTCTGTTGGCGTGCGCGCGGGTAATCCGTTCATCTGCAACCCGCCCAACACATCTGCGGCAGTTGTCACACGTATTCGAGTCTCTCCGGTCTCAGAGGCAACAATCGAGAAATAGCCGTGATAAGAGTGGTCAAAGGGGCGACGGTCTAAGGTTGGAAACGTCATCACGAAATAATCTCGTTGATAGGTGTGAGAGGGCAACAACAAGCTTCCATCATTTGAAAAAACAAACTCATTATCGAGAGGATTAAACTGATAGGCTACGATTGGGCTGTCGGAAGTCAGGCGATAAGCCCCTCGAGTCTGACTTGTGCCGTCTATAGAGATATCATTCCAACCTAGTGATTGCGGAACGAGCGAGGCGACATCCAGTGGAGCCACAGCAATAGTAATCGTCTGTCCCGCTGCGTCGAGTAGTGTCACATTGGCTGGGGTATTCTCTGACGGGTTCGCAACAACCACCGTAAACCGAGATGCTTGGGCGTCCAAAACACAAACCGGTGTCACATTACACGTAAACCCATCTGGACATTGCCCAGCATCGCATAATCCCGCGACAGAACGGTTCTGGCCCTCACTCACACAAACGGACAAGTCGGATCGCACAACCAGCCCTTGTTGATTACCACATCCACCATTGACTGGTATGCCTGCAACCTCAACGGCATTGTCCAGGTCCACAGGCCAATATTCGCATCCAATGTAAGAGTTTGTTTGACGCGCTTCAGTACATAGGTCAATCGTTACTTCACATTCTGGCGTGATGCCCCCGTTCATCCATAGTCCAAGAGAAGAACAAACATACGCCTCACCATTTTCGCATCGCGTTGTCCCCAACGGAAATGTCATACCGTCGAAACTACAGGTCTCGTTGGAACCAACAGTGCCACCCTGACCGGGCGTCCCGCCCATTGGATCACCTGAATTTACGGGCACGGGGTCATCACTACATCCAAAGACAAGAAGACCAAGTATTAGAACGCTAAAGAGTCTCATTGATACTAATCTGTTCATGTTGTTTTTTCCTGACGGCTTTTACAGCTACATGGTAAGTCTTATAGACCTCTCAATACCAGCGAAAGGCGTTTTAATGAGACAGTTTCGCCCGTTCTCTCTCGTTTTCCTCCTGTTGTCCTTCATCATCAGCTGTGCCGAACCAGTTGAAGACATTGACCGAACACTTGGTAATTTAATCAAGAAAGAACACCTTAGCGGCGACTGGTTCATGCTACAGACGGTGACCGATGTACCCACCACTTCATGGTTTACATTCATCGGAGAAACCTCGCGAATGGAACGCGTTCAATGGGTGATTCAGCGAGATCTCTTAGTCGCATATCGCTCTTACGCACGGATTCGAGGCGGTGATGCTCCTACGACAAATCCTGGTGTTGATGATGACCTGGACAATCCCGTAGCTGCCTACCCAATTTTGGCACATGTCGATATCCGTCGTGATTACAATCCTCAAACCGGTGAGGAAAGCAATGTGATTATTGAAAACCAATTCGATCGCCTGTGGCATGAGCGCGATTACGTGCGGGTGGACTGGGGCAATAACCAGGTGTCTAACTTCGACTTTATCGCCCCTACACGCTCGGTAGTCAATGCTGGGTATTTTGAGGAAGAAGAGCAATTGAGTGAGGGCGCTGTGTATACCGAGCGAGACGATCAAGGACACCTCAGCTATTTTGATGTGCTCGGGAAACTCTTTGTTGAACCGGATCTCGAAGGCTGTATCTACACCTACTGGGGATTCGCTGCTGAAGACTGTACGGCTGGAGAAATTGCAATTCGATCATCATTTTCGAAGGCACCTGCTCAATCTCAATATGAGGCGTTTCACTATTCTGACCAACTGATGAGTCGCTTTGGCTACTTTAGAACGGAGTACTTCACGTACGACCTTCAGAGAGGTATCACCGACCAAGGCCGTCGTTACCTCATAGAGCGACACAATATCTACGAACGAAGTTTCGATGAATCGGGCGCAGTGATCCCCATCCCCGAGCGTACCGTGAGAACCATTCCGTACTATCTATCTAAGCCATTCCCCGCCTCGCCTGCGCTGTACCAAGTTGCACTTGAGACCGTAGAACAATGGAACAAAGCGGCCCAATCAGGCGTTCAGGCGGCCCGAGAGAGCAGCGAACCGATTGAACGAGATATATTTGTCCTATGCCGAAACCCTGTTGCGGATGATGACCCGAGCGCATGTGGAGAGGCAGGCTTCTCACCCCGAATGGGAGACTTACGGTACTCCACATTACACTGGGTAGATCCGTTCACCCAAGCGGGTTTACTCGGTTACGGCCCGAGTGCCGTCGACCCACTGACCGGCGAAATTATTGCTGGTAAAGCCTATGTGTACGGGGCTGCCATCAACGAGTGGGCGGCTCATGCGGTGGACGTGATTCGATTCTTTGCCGGTGACCTACCACTTGAAGACATCGCACGAGGCAACCAGTTTATTGAGCAAGTCAGAGCCACAGCCAACGAAAGCTTAGAGCGTAAACCGCCTTCCGAGGCTCTGGAACGAGTCTCCATGCGTGCACAACAAGCAGAGAGTCGTCGAGACAAAACGCGACGGCTGAGTAAAGAGGAACTGAGAGGCCATGATCCCCGACTCTTTAGCGCTAAAATTGAAGCAGCCCAATCTGCACTTCAAGTCCGTGCGCAACATAATCCGGAAATCGCCAAAGCACTCGATCGATTTGATGACGCTGAACAACACCAAGCACTCGCTCGGTTGAGCACACTCCAAAACCCTTTTCGCCATAAGGAAAGACATCGTCACCGAAAGCGAGCCCGAGCTCAGAAGGTGGACTTCAAAGATTACGTCACTCCCGATATCGCCGGTTTGGTTGAGGTATACGGTGACCGAGACGATTACGACCAAATCTTTGAAGAACTTCGCGCCGACATTTTCGGCGCCGTCGCCGAGCATGAAATGGGACACACTGTTGGTTTGAGACACAACTTCCAAGGTAGCTACGACAGCCTTAACTACCATGATGAATATTGGAATCTACGACAGGAAAACTTGGGTAGCTCCGAAACGCTGGCTGATGTGTATCGAATGAATCAAACCACGCCAGCCCAAGACAGCGGGCAAATGCGACAATACCAATACAGCTCCATTATGGACTACGGCTACAGTTGGCATAACGATCTGAAAGGCATCGGAAAATATGACCGTGCTGCCTTTATCTTTGGCTATACCGCCGGAAGCTATTCGGCATGCGCGCCAGAAGTGGAAGAGTGTCCCAAACCAAAACCAGGCTACGTTGAGGTCTTTTCAAAACGAAAGGACGAATTAGGTCAGGCTGGGGACATTCTTACACGCGTCGAGGGTGGCTATTCCTACGACGATAGTGGACTCCCATCCATCAATGCCCTTGAACGATTTCACTACACAACGATCGCTCAAAACATGCCGAGTTTGGAGGACCTAGGGGACACCGGACGAACCTTTATGAACTATCAAGACTTTCTCGAACAGAAAGACGCTGCGGAGCAGCCCGAAGGCGGTCGAACGGTGCGAGTGCCCTACCTCTTTTGCAGTGATGAGTGGGAATCGGGGCTCGTCAGTTGTCATGCTTTCGATCAGGGCGCAGATCCATTCGAGATCGTCCAAACCCGAATTAATCGTTATCGAACCTACTACGCGTTCGACAACTTTCGCCGGGACAACCCTTTCTTCGACTTTTGGTGGCCACTAGACACCTACTTTTTTGGCGTATTTTTGCCGATCTCCGATGTCTTTCAAAGTTGGTACGTTGCCCCCTACGGAAAGGATCCACTCTTTGACCAGATGTACGACTTAGCCATCAACTCAGGTTTCAACTTACTCGCAGAAGTCTTATCAACCCCTCGATATGGTGAGTACTGCGAATCCGAGGACGGTCGAATGATCCACCTGAGTACGGACCCCGTTCTTCAAGGTGACACACCATACGGCATCGGCTTTTGCAAAGACCCCAATGACCGTACATACCTGCGCCCGGGTGACGGACGACGGGCATTCTCCATTTACGACAGTCAACAGGGATACTATTTTCCCGACAAAGTCCT
>JBMYRY010000181.1:0-5865 GCA_049602795.1 Bradymonadia bacterium | reverse complement strand
TGAACAGCTTCAGTCCGCAACACCATCACAGCAAGCTGTCTAGTTTCTCTACGAGCCGCTTTCGGTTTATCACGCCCTTGAAGACAAATAAGGCTGCTTTCTCTTCGCCATCCAATACTTTCTCACTTACCCTCAACCGTTCCGAAACCAGGAAGACGAAAGGCGTCTTTAAACGAGATGCCAACTCGACTCGTTGCCATACAGCATCACGTGACCAAAATCCCATCAACTCAAGATAAACGAACTGATTAGAATCCAAATGCGTGCACTTAATGTCCGGCACAAGAGCCTGTCCTGCTACCTCCACCAAACTGCCTGTGACCACTTCAACCCGCCAACCAACATCGTCGCACCACCCAGAGACAAGTTTTTCGAGCGCTTCATTTGAGCCAGACTCACCACTCCGACCACCTGATTTCTGGTGAGTAAAACGATGTTCGTAGAGAACTTTTTTTCGATATTTGCCCCAACTCAATTGCGCGCGTGCGACCCCGTCACCAAACTGAACTAAGCGTGGGACAAGGGTGGCAAGCTTGAGACCATATCGGCTGGTTTGATTAAACAAACTAATCGGTCCATCGATCACCAAGTGAATACGCTTGTCACCGCGTGCTTCGACACGAAACAATAATCCTCTAAACTTCAGAAGATGAAAGAAACGTCTCAATTCCACCGCAGAATGGGGCTTTAATTCTAATTTTACTGTTGCAGCCTTCAGGAACACAGCTTGAGCTTGAGCGTCATGATATGTCTCTACGAGGCGCTCTGCGCCAATATTCGACCATGACACCAGGGCATGAGCACTTTTGAGGTCGGCGAACAATGCCTGCTCTATACTCTCGACAGCTACATCAAAGTGCACCGCAGCAGCATGTAGCACACGCATGCGATCAAACACAGCATCAGGAGAAAGACTCCGCCATTGTTCAGCCGATAACCGCCAGACCTGTTCTCGCAGGGCTTCCGGGTCGAGGGTATTGGTTTGCTCGAATTCGCACTCGTCCATTAACACCTTGCGTAGTCCCAGCACCAACTTCCGCTCGTTCGGTGCGAAGGTAATTTGGTCGAACGCCTTTAGAACTTCATCTCTGGACCTACCAAGATTATTGGTAACAGTTTTAATCATTGCGGCTGCGAGATCGAGTTGGCGAGAACGATGCTTTGGAGAGCGACCGACGAGAGACAACACCCCATCTTTTGAAACCCTGCATCGAATCAAATCAGCGGTAAGCATTGTGCTCCCTTCTCCGATTGCTCGTGTTCATCTCCGCAGTGCCCTCCGCGACCAATTCGTATAGAACGGCTTGCTTATCTTCGGCTTTACGAAGAATTCGTCCGAGTCGCTGGACATGTTCTCTTACAGACCCAGAGCCCGACAAAATGATGGCGACGCTCGCAGCCGGGACATCAATCCCCTCATTAAGCACCTTTGAGGTCACGACTGCCTGATACAGACCTGTCTTGAATTGTTCAAGGATCTCGCTTCTACGACTGACTTTCGTCTGATGGGTTATGATCGGCAACAAAAATCGCCGCGACACGGCATAGGCTGTCTCGTTATCATTGGTAAAAATGATCGTCTTTTCAGACTGATGCAAACGTAATAGTGTTTCCACATAATCTAATTTGGATGGTGCCGAATGCGCTAATCGGCGCTGCTCACGATGCGCTTCTAATGCAGCGAGACCTTCCTTAGAGCGACTGGCCGCACGAATGAATTCATTCCAGGCCCCCTTTCGGTTGAAACGAATCCCTCTGCTTCGAACAAAAGCGAGATAGCGTTGACGCGCGACCGTGTATGCATTCATCTCCTCATCACTTAACCGCACATAAACGGTCTCCACCACATACTCCGACAAGAACAGTCCCGCTAGGTCTGTGACCTCTTTCCGGTAGACCATCGGACCAATTAACTCGGTCAACATAGATTCTCGACCATCTGACCTCTCGGGTGTTGCTGACAGTCCCAAGCGGAAAGGCGCAAGACAGCCCTCCGCAGCAAATTGATACGCTTCGGAAGGCAAATGATGGCATTCATCAAAAACGATTAATCCGAACCGATTGCCCATGTGCTCCATGTGGATATGGGCAGAATCATAGGTCGTGACGGTTAGGGCGCACACGGTGTGCTCACCTCCGCCGACAATGCCCACGTCCTCTCGGAAGGACAATCGCAGTTCATCGTACCATTGACGAACCAATTCGAGTGTGGGCGCCACGATCAGCGTATTTCGTTGTGCGCTCTGAATTGCCAGCATAGCTACATAGGTTTTGCCTGCGCCTGTTGGTAAAATCACACATCCTTGCTGCCCATGAGCACGCCATGCCTCAAGTGCTTCTGCTTGATAATCTCTAGGGACGCGCCCAACAGAAAGCGTACGAGACCGACGCTCGTATCTCTGGCAGTCATCTTCATAATCGACGCCTAGCTCAATCAGTCGTTCAACGATCACTCTGTAGTGACAAGCCCGTCCTCGAAGCGTACCGTTCCGAGGATCATGGGTCAGTTGAGGCAGTTCTAGACCTAACTGAGAACCACCACGAACCAAAACGGTCCCCTTTTCGAATGAAAGACTGACCTTTGGCATGTAGCGAGCCCCTCGATTACAATTAGAACTATGGCGTAGATCAGATAAATCAGTAGAACAGAAGTGGTACGAAAGCGACTATGACCAAAGCAATGCCAAGCACCGCTATGGGCAACATATAGCGTTCGTGACGACGGTAAAAGCCCACGTCGGACTCCACCGACACGTCCACATTACCAACTACTTGGCGTGTCAAAAGATGATTCAGTGCAACTGGCGGTGTGAGATAGCCCAATTCGAAGGCAACCAATACGACCATCCAAAAGTGAATCATCTCTATGCCCGCTTGCTTAGCCACCGCCGCAATCGTTGCCGCAACTAAAATCACCGCCCCATAGGGATCCATGGTCATGCCGACAATGACGAGAACCACCACCAACAGGGCCATGGTCAACCAAACATTGTTGAAGTCTACGGACACAGCTTCCATCACTTCAGCCGCCTCCACCATAGCACCAAGAGTAACCGACATGCCCATCAAGAATAACAATGCACCAATATGTTGGCTGCTTTCACGCGTCGCGCCAAAAACTCGGGTAATCAATGTCTCCGGGAGGTCGTTCGAACCTGACGTATTGACGTCTCCGTGGTCTCGCCTCTCGTAGACCAAAAATCCAAACATGAACAAAGGCAAAAGGTATGGCGCCCATAACTCATCCAGCTTCGCGCCCAGAACGATGTAACAGAAGCCTAAGCCAATAATGAAGGCTGCCGCATAGGGAACCAATCGTCGTAGATGATGAACGACTTCACGTCTCGCATCCGCATGCCAGGCGATCGACAGTGGATTCTGCCTGGTCCAGAGCACGAGACCCGCGAACAGAATCGCTGTGAGCAGAAAAACCCGAGTGCCCCATTGGAACAATTCATCGGTTGTCACCGAATTATCTAAAGACGCCACAATCACCACGAGCAAACACGGACTAAGTACAACCCCCAAGCTACCGCTCATCGCCGTCGACGCAAGCGCCAGGCTCTGACGAGCTCCAGCCCCGCGCAGTTCTTCATAAATGATTGCGCCCGCTGCGATCACAAAGATACCTGAAGCACCAGAGTATGCCGTTGGAATGGCGGCACCAACAACCACCAAAATTGCGAGCAGTTCGGGGGCTAGCTTTAGGGGTCGAAAGACATCGAACACCCGCCGGGTTACCAAGGACTGCTTCAGGAGCATACCCACCCAAACATAGAGTCCAACCTGGAGATAGAGCTTTGCATTCACGGTGATCAGCCCCAACTTCGCAGCGAGCCCCGATGGGTAATCCTTCAGGAATAGAAAGTAGGACCCTGATAACAATGCCATGATGCAATACAGCGGCATACTGAGCAAATGCCCCATTGAGAATGTCTCGCGGTTTTGACTTCTCGCCGTGACAACATGGAAGAGGTTAATTAGGGCGAGCAGCGTCAGCCCAACCATCCAGTAAATCGCCAACTCGCCGTCATCCGTTCCCTGTTGAATCTGGTAATAAGACCAAAAGGAATGCAGAAGCATCAAATGAACCACCAATTGTGCGCCGGATGCAACTCGCTGAGATGGCCCCGACACCACCGGTCTGAGAGAAATGTGATGATGGGTCAGAGTGGTGACCAACCCACACAGCAACAGGATAATCACCAGAAAGTGTTTGTAGTAATTCGTTCCGGAAATCACGAATGATTCCAGGCGTTCATGAATTGACCGGTATCGCCTTACTCCTGGAGTAATCAGCTTCTGTTTTGAAGCGTATGCCGCGTGTTTAGCCCTACAATTCTCCTCTGCAGCACGCGCCGCAACCACTAAATCTTGGGCTGCTTTGCTAGGACCTGCTTTTGGCTTGGGTTCGTCATCAAACAACGCATCAACGTCATCCCCTTCGGTCTTGGGTGATTCTTCGTCAAAGAGAGCGTCAACATCATCTTTTGGTTTAGGTTTGGCTTTGGGCTCTTCATCCTCGAAGAGCGCATCCACATCATCTTTGGGGCTAGGCTTTGCTTGCGGCTCATCATCGTCAAAAAGAGCGTCAACATCATCTTTGGGTTGGGCTGCGGTATTTGCCTTGCCGCTCAAAGCCGCTTGAGCGGCTTGACGGTTTTTGGTGAGTCGGTCAAGGTCACACGAGACATCACCAAGGGTAAACATGGTGTTATAGCCTGCCCAGGTAGCTTCACCCCACACCTTAATCTGAGAATTGAGGAGCTGACCGTTCCCGTGCAACATGATGAGTGCGAGCCCAAGGAAAACGCCGACTACGATAGCAGGGATGGTTTTGTTAACCTGCGGTTCCGTCGACTTTGGCTCACTCATCTTTAACTCTCACTCCATATTATTCGCGTTTTTCGGCACATTCAGCTCGAGTGCCATCTACTCGGCAGCGTATTTTTCTCAGTACTTTTAGTGCCTTCGCATCGTAGACTTTATGCTTGTCGCGCAACTCGACGCGAACATCAAGGAACATTTGGTCGTACTTTGTTTTGTCAGCATCAGGGATGCTCACCCAAGAGGTCGATGGAATGGTTGACTCAGCTTTCTTTGCTGTTGCACGACCCTTATCAAATGCTTCAGCAGCAAGCTTTCGACTGGAGGCACCAAACCCTTCTGGGAAGCGATCTTTATGGATTAACAATTGGAGAGTCATCTGAGCGAGAGGATACTCGATAACGCCGCCTTTTTTACCAACGCCCTTGTACAGTTCCAGCGCATTGTAGGCAAATGCCGGCGCATAGCATGCATCAACAGCCCCGTTGTTGAACATACCTGCAAAAGTAGCAACATCGGCGTTGATCATGGAGGCCCCAACTTTCTGAACCATAATTTGGGCAGCTTTATCGAAATTCATAGTCGCCATTCGCTTGCCGGCAAGCTTGCTCACCGAGTTAAGCGATCGGTCGCGAACATACAGATAGACGGCACCTCCCGGAAACACACCTGCGACTTCCAAGTTTCCCTTTTGCATCAACTTCGCTGCCTTACTACCCGACAACAATTGAACGGTCTGCTTGAGCATGTCGTAGGTGGGTAGACCTCCCATTGCTTCAAGCGTGCCCGAAAATGGGTGTAGGGCCCGAGCGCGTGTCCCAGTGATCAATGCTGCATCACACTGCTTTGCCTTGAAGTCGTCCGCTGTCCCCTTCTCATCGGTGAACGGACGCGCTTCGAAATCCACGCCGAGGGTCATTGCCTTTAGCTTAAAGTCCTTCATCATGCCAAAAATCTCTCCGCCCGCTCCGCTTGGGTCATAGACGCAGAGGGTCCTCTTTACAGGTTCCGAAGCGAACGCATTAGCACCGCAGACCA
>JBMYRY010000180.1:0-5868 GCA_049602795.1 Bradymonadia bacterium | reverse complement strand
TGAAATAGACAACGATTGCGACGACCAGACCGATGAGGATTTCGCATTAGGTACTATGTGTGAGTATCGGGATGCGAACAATGTAAAGCGCCCTGGTACGGTACGCTGCGACCTTGCGACCGGCGATCCTCTCTGCGAACCCGCCTTGGACTGCGAGGTAGACAACGATGGCGACGGGGTCGGTCAATGCGAAGATTGTGACGACAACGACGACACTCGAGCCCCGGGAAAAATGGAACTTTGCGATGGCATCGATAACAATTGCAACGACACGGTAGATGAAACTTTTCTCAATCAACTAAATCGCGAATGCCAGATCGGAACCGGTGCCTGTGAACGCGTCGGACGAACCATCTGTGCCCCAACGGGGCTAGACGTAATCTGCGAGGGTGCTGTGGGTAGCCCGGCGGATGAGTTGTGCGATGACGTTGATAACGACTGCGATGGTCTAACCGATGAAGACTTCAGACTCACCGAGGCATGCTTGGTAGGCATTGGAGCATGCGCCGTCGAGGGTACCAAGCTTTGCGATTCAAGCGGGACTGCAACAACCTGTGAGGGCACCCCTTCAACGCCAACAGAAGAAAGCTGCAATGGTGAGGATGACGATTGCGATGGGACCAACGATGAAGGATTTGGGGTCGGCAACTTTTGCGAAGTCGGGGTTGGTGCCTGTAAGCGGTCTGGTGCAACAATCTGTAGCCCCGACGGTCAAGTAAGCTGCGACGTCGCCCCCGGCGAGCCAAGTAGCGAACTGTGTAATGGGGTTGACGATGACTGTGATGGAAACATCGATGAGAATAACCCTGAGAGTGGTGATGACTGCAACAGCGGCCTAGACGGTGTATGTCGAGACGGCGTGAGAAACTGCATTGCCGGACGCCTACAATGTGTACCCACGATTCAACCAGGCACTGAAATGGAAGAATGTGATGGACTAGACAATGACTGCAATGGGGTACCAGACGATGTGGTCCAGACGCTCTTTGATGAAAATGGCGAACCGCTACTTGACGAGAATGGAATCCCACAAACGATTCAGCGCGGTAGTCCGTGCACCAATGGGCTTGGCGCTTGTAATCGTCAAGGCTTCTATACCTGTGAAATTGGTGTAGGACTGCTCTGCAATGCAGAGCCTGGACCGCCGCAAGACGAACTCTGCAATGGAGAAGACGATGACTGTGACGGCGCACTCGATGAAAGGGCATTTCCTCGAGTCGACATCGCAGGGCAGGAAAACTTGGTCCCTGGTGCAAACTGCACTGTGGGGCTCGGCGAATGTGCCGGACCTGGTACCGCTCAGTGTAGTTTGGACACCCTCGGCGTAGTGTGTATTGGAAACCCTGACGATGCGGCAGTAGAAACTTGTAATGGACTAGACGACGATTGTGATGGGAACATTGACGAACGAAACCCTGAGGGTGATGCGAGTTGTGTAATTAATGGACAACTGGGTCAATGCGCATTGGGTCTGACACAGTGCCAGGGTGGTTCGCTAAACTGCGTACCCACACATCCCAATCCAGAGGAAGAGGTATGTGACGGTGTTGACAGCGATTGCGATGGTAAATGTTTGCCAGGCGAGGGGTGTGATGACGACACCGACATCATTACCTCGCAAGACCCCAACTGTTCAACGGGTCAAGGTGAATGTGAGCGCACGGGTACATTGATCTGCGACATGAACCTAAATGCCCTCGTTTGTAATGCGAATCCCGGGATTCCCAGTGTTGAGCTCTGTGATGCGCTTGATAATGACTGCGACGGCACGAGTGATGAGAACAACCCACAAGGTGGTATGTCTTGTACAGTGCCGGGTCAAACGGGACGCTGTGCATCTGGGGTCACACTATGTCAAAACGCGGGTCGACCAGATTTTCAATTGATTTGCCAACAGGAAAACAACCCGATTGCTGAAACATGCAATGGCGAAGATGACAATTGCAATGGTCTGTACGATGAAGGGTTCGGCGTTTGGGAAGACGAAAGTGTTGCATCCAGTGACGACTTAGTCGCCAACACCTGTTCTAAGGGATTAGGTGTATGCTTCCGCTCGGGCGTTATCGCCTGCTCGGAAGACGGTCTTTCAACATCGTGCACGGCGCTTGAAATCCCTGGCGCCGCGAATGATACGATCTGTAATCTCCTCGATGATGACTGTGATGGTCTAACCGACGAGGACGCGTTGTACTATGGGTGGAGTGAAGAACCAATTCCGTCAGGTGTAAGCGTTTGGCTCAATCCGGACGCGTCCAACACAGATGACCTAGTCGGTCGAAGTTGCGCGGAGGGCTGCGGTCCATGTCGAAACACGGGCACCTTAGCATGCGGTCCAGGCGGTGCTGTCTTCTGTACTGGTGCCCAAGACCTAACTCAGACAATCGTAGAAAACTGTGACGGAATTGATGGCAATTGCAACTGTCAAGGAGACTGGGAAGAGTTCACGGAAGACTCCGGGCAGGCATGTAGTCCACTTTCCCCGGGTATACTGCCGTCCGCGTGCAGTGAAGGTACTCAGACATGCGAAGGCGGTCCGGGTGGTGTGAATATCGTTTGTACGTCAAACACAGAACCAGGAAGCCAAGCTGAAATGTGTGATGGCATCAATAACGACTGCGATGGTCGGATCGATGAAGGTGCGCAAGGAACCGGATCAAATTGCGATGTAGAAGGTGCCTTAGGCGAATGTCTACCCGGCTCCACGCAATGTACCCCAGATGGTGACATCATCTGTTTGAGCAATAAACAGCCCACGCCAGAGACATGCGATGCCCTCGATAATGACTGCGATGGCAGTCGCGACGAAGATTTCAATGTAGGGGCAGCATGTGACTCATCATTTTTCATTGGGTCGCGAAATGGTCAAGGGATTTGTACCTCTCCAAACTGCCGATGTTACGCAGTAGGTGTTAGAGAATGTGTCGAAGACGATGATCCTCAGACGCCCGACGTGAACGAAATCGGCACGGTGACCTGCACGGCGGAGATGCCTGTTCAGCCAGGTGAACTTAGCGAAGAATGCGATGGTTTTTCAATCGACGAAGACTGTGATGGCTATGTGGATGAGGGCTTTGACCTACTCAACGATCTCAATAACTGTGGATCATGTGGCAATGTGTGTGAAGGTGCCGATGCGGAGTGCATCGAAGGTGAATGCTTCCGTACCTATTGGGTAGATGCTGAACTCGGCTCCAATACAAGCGGTAATGGGACATCTCTCTCACCATGGCGCACGCTTCGATACGCAACTGACCAGGTTGACGGAGAGAACTCAACCGCGGGTATTCCCGCGGCTCGTATTTACCTCAAGCCCGGTCGCTATGCTCGCCGAGACAAGGATAGACTCAGCGCATGCGATGATTGCGGGTCGTGTGTCTGCGGTGGTCCAGATGAAGAGTGTAAAACTGTCGCTGGCGTTGGTACGGGTTGTTATCTGAAGGACGCCGAGTTGGAAGTCTTCCCAATCTCGCCCAACAATACGATTCAAATCGTGGGCGCCGGAGAGGGCCCGAGCGACGTTGTCATCGACGGTGGTACGCTCGCATGCTTCGAAGATCCGTTTAGCGCCGAATGTATGACGGGCGCTCGTTCAGCAAACATTGGACCGATCTTCAACTATGCTGGTGCAGATGACGTTCGAGGCAAGACGGATTGTCAAACCGCGGGCGCTCGCAAAGCATACTGTGCGCAGCAGCCATTCTTGAATCAAGGCAGTTATGGCACCAGAAACCTGCTCGCCAATTTAACATTCCTGCGAACCCCCGCCAGAAATCCAAGCACTGGCTCGCGTTATCCAACGCTTCAACTGCAGAGTGGGTCTAACTTGGTCGTACAAGACACCATTCTAGATTACGGCGACTCAACGGGAGCACCAAGCCTCGCGTCTGTCACAACCGACTCAGAGCTGGTCGTGGACCGAATGATTGTTCGTAGAACACCAACGGCTCTATTGGTTGGCACAAATGCACGCGGTAAATTCTATGGGCATGCGATGAGTGTCTTTAATAGCAGCGTAGGTCAGAGCGCAGCGGGCGTTAGCCATCGCCGAGCTTTCTTTGAAGCAAGCGGCACCGATACCTTGCTCCACTTAGAAAATTCTGTGTTTGCCAACAATACCGCATCGATTATGCAGGTGGGCAATGCCTCAAAGGGCTTACTCATGCACTGCTCGGTGGCAAATTTAGATTCGGGCTATGCCGTACTCGTCGAGAGCGGCTCCCTCCAAACGACAGTGGTCAATAACGCCTTCTATCAACTGCGGCAAACGCCGAACACGAACGATGGCGGTGGTGGTATCTTCCTTCGAAAGAATTGGGCGAACGTCGCAGTGCGCAACAACCTATTCTACAAGATGAATCAGGAAGCTGGCGGACGAGCCGCGGCTGTCTACGACGGCGGAAACGTGACTAACTTATATTCTCCAGGTCAGATGGACGCGTATAACACACCGTCATTCGGTTCCGGTAACTTTGAGGGCGATCCAAAATTCTTGTCGGCGGGTAATAACAACCTGTCGCTCACGGAAGGCTCCCAATGTGTGAAAGAGAACAGTGGACCGAATGGCCCGTACGATTATTGTGATGACCTATTCGAAGATTGGGGCCCGATTATTCCTGTCTGCCCAGAAAAGGATCGAATAGGCACCCTACGTTCGAGTCGAGGTGTTCTACCGGATATCGGCGCCTTCGAGTCACTCGTCGATCCGTAACCCCAAGAATCGGCTCATCGACAAACCGCGCGATGCGCCCTGACTTACCGCCTTGGTATAACCGACTGAGGCGGTAATCTTGATTAACCTATCATGGGGCAACCATACAGCCGAAGGTTGCGTCGGCGAACATCTCTACAGCGTCGTTCACCCTTAACTCTCAGTTCAATCTGGATAAGAAACGCGAATTACAATTTAGATAGGCTTCATCTTGGCAAAAATTTTCCGCGTATTCTCGACCGTGTACGCACACAAGGTCTCGAAATCATCACCGCGAAGCGCCGCCACAACTTTTGCCGTGTCGTATACAAAGCCCGGCTCGCAGCGTTTGCCTCGATGCGGGATTGGGGCGAGGTACGGTGAGTCCGTCTCCACCAAAAGGCGATCTTGAGGAACCATTGGAATGGCGTCGCGTAACGCCTTAGCATTCTTAAACGTGGCGATCCCCGAAAGGGAAATATACATGCCCAATTCCAGTGCGCGAGCGCACTCCTCCGGACCCCCCGTGAAGCAATGTACAATGCCCCCGGCATCCCCCAAATGTGCTTCAAGCAACTCAAAGGCGTCTTCGAATGCGTCTCGAATATGAACGACCACAGGTAGGTTAAATTGCTGCCCTGCGCTCAAATGGCGTTCAAAAAGCTGTCGCTGCTGATCGGCAGTTTCGGGCGTATAATAATAATCAAGCCCAGTCTCACCAATAGCTACAACATCTGGATGAGTCCACATGGACTCAAATGACTGCCAGTCCTCGGATTGAAACTTCTCCACTGCCAATGGGTGAACGCCAGCCGTCGCGTAGATGCTCTCATGTCTCTCAGCTAACTCTATCGCGGCCTGAGAACTCTCTCTGTGCGTCCCAATCGTAACAATTTGGTTCACACCTCGGTCATGTGCGCGCGCAATGACCTCGTCTCGGTCTTCATCGAAACGGTCAAAATGAAGATGGGCATGGGAATCGATGAGCACGGAGCCCTCCGTAACATTAAAAATGATTCGGCGCAGATCTATCGAAGCAATAGGCGCTTGTCAATCAGCCACCAGAGGATCGCTATTAAACTCTAGGATCTCAGCACCGTCACTTCGTCCGTCTCCATCGGTGTCTTCGACATCTGGATTTGTCCCTCGCCGGTCTTCTTCGAAATCAGGCACCTGGTCTC
>JBMYRY010000179.1:0-5874 GCA_049602795.1 Bradymonadia bacterium | reverse complement strand
TGGTGGCTTTACGACGGCGATTGTTCGCGGCGACGTGGCTGCGGTCAAGGCTGCGACAGATGCAGGCGCGAGAGCCGCAGAGCGTGTCGGCGAAGTGGTCAGCACACACGTCATCCCAAGACCACACGCAAACGTAGACATGTCCTTGCCACTAGGTCGGTCGGCTGAATAAGGCAATACCATGATCTTAGGTAAGGTTGTGGGTACCGTTGTATCAACACGGAAAGAGAGCGTGCTCTCAGGCTTAACCATGTTGGCGGTGGTACCCATAGATTTGAAGACAGGAGACCTTAAAAGTGGCGGCGTTGTTGCTGTTGACGCGGTAGGTGCCGGCGTTGGAGAAGTTGTGCTCTACGCAAGCGGCTCATCCGCACGACAGACGGAGGTCACCAATAATCGTCCAGTCGACGCCACTATCATGGCGATCGTTGACACCTACGAAGTAGACGGTGCAGTCCTCTACAACAAGGGTCAAGACGACTAGGCCAACTGCTAGGGAGAACGAAACGTGAACGAAGAGCGCATCGCCCGGATTGTTGAAGCGGTCGTGAAAAAGCTTGAGTCGAGCCCAGCACCTGCCGTTCGCCGGGCAGCACCCACGATAGGTGGGCGAGGTGTTCATCCCGATGTAGACACCGCTGCGAAAGCTGCACGCAAAGCATTCTTGCAGTTATCTGAGATTTCACTCGCCGATCGAAAACGCTACATACAGGCACTACGAGATGTAACCTATCGCGAGTTGAACACCATGTCGCGAATGGCTGTCGATGAAACTGGTCTCGGTCGATACGAGGACAAGATTGAAAAGAATCGACTTGTAGCCGCGAAGACGCCCGGTGTTGAAAGCCTCTTGGCAGATACTCAGACGGGTGATCACGGGCTCACTCTGACTGAATTTGCGCCATTCGGTGTCATCGGAAGTATTACGCCCTGCACAAACCCAACCGAGACGATTCTCAACAATGGCATTGGTATGCTCGCTGCGGGGAACACCGTGGTGTTTAATACCCATCCAAATGCAAAGGTCGTCTCAGCCTGGTACATTGATCTGCTAAACAAAGCTATTGAAGACTGTGGCGGCCCCCCCAATATCTTTAACTGTGTTGCTAAACCAACCATTGAGAGCGCCGGCGACCTGATGAAGCATCCGCTCATTCGCTTGCTCGTTGTAACCGGTGGCGGTGGAGTCGTTAAGGCAGCCATGGCCAGCGGAAAGCGAGCCATTGCCGCCGGACCGGGAAATCCGCCAGTGGTCGTTGATGAAACGGCTGATATTCAGGCTGCAGGCCGGGACATTGTCTTTGGCGCAAGTCTCGATAACAACATCATCTGTATCGTTGAGAAAGAGATCATCGTCGTGAACGAGGTCGCTGATGCATTAAAGCGAACGATGGAAGCGAACCATGCCGTCGAGTTACGCGGTCGAGATATCAAAAAGCTAGAGAAGCTTTTGATCACGGACGATAACCACGTCAACCGGGACTATATTGGTAAGGACGCCGCCCTGATCTTAGCCGACGCGGGGATTCGAGTACCGGACTCTACCCGACTCGCCTTCGCTGAGGTGGAGGAGTCACATCCTTTTGTCCAACATGAAATGCTCATGCCTGTGGTCGGACTCGTGCGGGCACCAACGGTCGATGAGGCAATTGATTGTGCAGTTCGAGTTGAGCATGGCTATGGTCACACGGCGGTAATGCATTCGACGAATATTCGGGCGTTGAGCCGAATGGCGCGAGCAGTGAACACGTCCATTTTTGTAAAAAATGCCCCGAGTGCTGCAGGCACAGGCCTGAACGGTGAAGGATTCACGTCATGGACAATCGCTAGTCCAACTGGGGAAGGCATGACCTACGCTCGACATTTCGCGCGCGCCCGCCGATGTGTTCTTAAAGACACCTTCCGAATTTGCTGAGTGTCTATGAAGCGGCTCGAGCTCGATATCACACACGATGCGGTCGCCATCGTCGAATTCAGCACGATGCCCGCTGGTTTCATTGCCACTGACGCAGCAACCAAGGCAAGTGAGATTGCCTTACTCTTTTCGGGAACGGCACATCCAGGCAAGTTTCTTTTGGCGTTTGAAGGTGGTGTTTCCGAGACCGAACTTGCGCTTCAAGCTGCCAAGCAAGCCGGGCGTACAGCACTGATCGATTCTGTTCATCTTCCATTTCCGCACCCGCATCTACGGGCGCGGCAAACACCAACGCTTGATACGCCTGAACTAGCATTGCTCGCAGTGGAAACCCTCACAGTCCCGAGCCTTCTCGGTGCACTCGACCAAACACTTAAATCAACCTTAGTCACCCTCCGCCTGATGCAATTAGCTGATCATCTAGGTGGGAAGAGCCTTGCGGTGCTCGAAGGAGATTTACCTGACATTGAGAGCGCCTATGGTTATTTGAACGCAGGTATCTCATCGCTGCTTCTGTCTGATCTACAACTCATCAGACGCCCAACTCGTCAGTTTACAGAGAGCTTTCTCAACAGCCTCCGCTGAAGCCTATTCCTTACCGTCGGACCGCACCTCATACACCTGCGGACTACGGTAGAACACCATTTCAACTCGTCGGTTTTGTTCACGGCCTCGTGCGGTTAGGTTCGGAAATCGCGGCCGTGTGGATCCGGCGGCAATTGCTTCTAAGCGCGCTGCGGAGATTTCGGGGCGTCGATTGACCAAATATTCAATGACCGCCAACGAGCGAGCACTCGATAAATGGTCGTTGGATGGAAATGCCTTCGTTTTGATCGGAATACTATCCGTATGTGCCTCAACCTGCATTTGCGCATTATTGTCTGTAGCGACGTCGAGAACCTCTTCTAGAAATCGCCAAATTTCTGGTCTGAGATCTGCTTTGCCAGGCTGAAACATGTGTTTTTCTCCAATGGACACCACAACGCCTCGATAATCCTCAAAGACCTCAATATCAACCCGACCCGACGGCGTACGAACCGTTTGTCGTTCTTCTACCTTTTTCATGCCATCCAGAAGTGTTTTGGTCTCGAACTTCATTGAGAACTCTTTGGCGATCACCTTCCGGGACTGCGGGCGAGTAAACGTGGGCGACACTTCCTGCACGCCGAAAGCCGTCTGAATGGAGCCAGCCAGAACCTTGTATTTGATCTTCTCCATCGTGGCGAACGACAGTAGAAGAATGAAAAAGGTCAACAGCAACGACATCATATCTCCGAAGGTCACAACCCAACCAGGGGCACCTTCTTCGCACGGAGGTGCATCTTCCGGCGGGGGATCGGATGCCTGCTCTTCCTCCTCGAGCTCTACATCGTTCTCTTCGGCTTCTGCCATCCTCTACTTCTTTCGTAGGTTTCTAGTCATCAACGTAAACTCAATCGTTGATGCATTGTCGTTTAACTCTTCGCCTGGTTTCGGTGTCGGCGGTGCGGGACCACGTCCGACGGCAATAATCTGACCTGGAGGCATTAGATTCAATGCCCTAAAATAGCGATTGATGACTACAGCCTGAGCTGAGGTTAAGCTCCATACCGTTTCATATTCGGGTGCGCGAACGGCTTTCTCAGGGCGCTTCACCTCGACCAGTAAATCGTACGTTTCATGTTCTCCGTGGACCCTGCGACGCTCAGCGTCAGCCTCAGCCACTTGTTCCAGCACAAGCGATAACAACGGTTTCGCAGTCTTTTTGAGCGTTGCGGTGCCAGGCTTGAAGATCTCTTCTGCTGGAAAAAGTACGACGATGCCCTTGTAGTTCTGGAAGATCTCAATGGTCATTTTGGCCGTCTGCTTCGTGGGGGCCATCGGATCGAGCTTACGCTCAAGCTTTTCCATGATCTTCTTCGCGTTAAAGTCCACTTTAGGCTGAATTCGAACGATGTTCTCAGCCTTTGGTATCACGACTGTCTTTGGTTTAACTGGAAGACCGAACCCTTGCTTGATGGTCCCGGCGAGTTCGACAAACCTTAGGATATCCATCGTCGCGAACGAGAGTAGCAGGATGAAGAACGTGAGAAGCAAGGACATCATGTCCCCGAAGGTAACAACCCAACCGGGCGCGCCTTCCTCGCAGATTTCTTCCTCTTCGACTTCCTCGACGGCGCTTTCCTGTTCTTCGGCCATTGAAGTACTAGCCTCCCGCCTTTAGCGCCTCACGCTCTCCCGGTGATAAGAATGTGTGCAGAGACTCCTCAAGCATACGGGGATTCTCGCCTCGCTTAAGCCCCAAAACGCCTTCGAGCATAAGCGTCTTCTGATCGATCTCTGCGCTGCTGTACATTGCCAACTTATCCTTCAAGGGTACCGCAATTAGGTTGGCGATAATCGCACCATAAAGGGTCGTCAAGATCGCCACCGCCATCGCAGGACCGATACTCTTGGGATCGTCCATGTTCGCAAGCATGTTCACCAGACCGACCAAGGTCCCGATCATTCCAAATGCTGGGGCTGAGATTTCCAATGCTTTCAGCATGTCATTTCCTGCTTGGTGTCGAGCCTTAATATACTGAATTTCCTTGGTCAGGATGCCTTCGATTTGGTGACCTTCAGCGCCGTCAACACAAAACTGAATACCTTTCGCGAGGAAAGGGTCTTCAAACTGAACCCGCTCAAGCGCTAGAAGCCCTTCTTTACGGGCGATCTGAGCGAGTTGAACAAATTGAGTGATGACCTCCCCTTTATTTGGCAGACCATTGAACACGGTCTTCTTAATCACGTTGATGATATTGAACATCACATTGAACGGATAACGAATCATGAGGGTGGACGTTGTACCTCCACCAACAATCGCGAGTGAAGGATAGTCGATGAATAGACCCAATTCACCACCTAGTAATATCCCAAGTAGAATGAAGCCAGTTCCAAGTGCTAGCCCTATCGGGGTTGAGATATCCATGACGTCTGGGTGCCTCCTTACCTATCGCTCATTGCGCACCGCGCTCTGCTTATCCAACGATACCTTACCGTTCTGGGAAATCTACGTCTAGAAATGACGTGCTTTCGCCCGATAATCTACGAGAAAATGTGAGGGAGAAATAAACAGAAAACAGAAAAGCCCGCAAAGGCGGGCTTTTCGGATGCCGATGAACAGCGCGCTACTTCTTCTGCGCAGGCTTCGGTGTGCCCGGCAACGTGATCTTCTTCAGCTTTTGTACATCACGCGCAAGGTTCTTGGGCTGAAGTTTCATGCCCGCACCCTTTGCCTTAGCAGGTGCCGGAGACGCAGGAAGGAAGGTCTCAACCTTGCCAGTCTTCTTCAAGTCCGCCAATAGTTTGGCTTTGGCTGTGCGGTTCTTGCGCGCTTCAATCTGCTTAGTGATGCTCGCCTTAACCTCATCGAAACCACGAGTTCTGCCTTCTTTCTTCTCTTCCACCTTGATGATGTGCCAGCCGAATCGCGTCTTGACTGGCTTCGAAATCTCGCCAATCTTCATTGCGAAAGCTGCCTTCTCGAAGTCAGGCACCATTCGACCTTTTGCAAAGAAACCTAGGTCGCCACCACGGGCCTTCGTTGGTCCTTCAGAGAACTCTTTCGCAAGCGCAGCAAAGTCAGCTCCCTTAGTCTGAGTCTTCTTGTAGACCTCATCAGCCTTCGCCTTTTGGGCATTGGCCTTGTCTGCTGGGTCTTTAGCGCCGACCTTAAGCAAGATGTGTCGCGCACGAACTTGCTCCTTGACCTCGTATCGAGCCTTGTTCTTGCTGTAATAATCTTTGACCTCAGTCTCGCCAACCTTTAGGTCGCCCTGTTTGCTCAACAGCGACTTTACAGCTTCCTGGTGAGCAATATTGCCTCGAATTTGTTCCTCGCTCATTCCAGAAGACTCAAGATACTTTTTGAAATTCTCTGGGGTGCGGAACATTTTCTTGTAGTTCTCATATCCATCAGCGATCTGCTTTGCATCGGG
>JBMYRY010000178.1:0-5880 GCA_049602795.1 Bradymonadia bacterium | reverse complement strand
CGCCAACTGTTCGACCAAGGCACGATATCTCGGCAGCATGCCGCCATAGTGAACGCCTACCCCGGACAACAGGAGTCGTTTAAGCTCCTTTCCGAAAGGCGTATTGAACGATTGAGTTGCCAAGCGGTCTCGTAACTCGACGCGTTTCGCGCGGTCGATGGTCGTGATACTCAAAAGCCCCGAAGCAATGCGAGTCACATCGTTATGGGTAAATGCCACAACATAACACGGCGTTTGTGAGGATTCGACGAGCGTGGCAATGCTCTCCTGAAGACCTGTCTCCAAGTAATGATGACTGAGTGGTACTGGTCTGTCAGTCCCTTCCACCAGGCTTACTTGTCGTTGCGATCGCGCCTCCAATGCATCAGCAATGTGCGTGGTGTCGCCTAAAGTAGCTGACATGAGGAGGAACTGAGTCTGATTAAGGAGGAAGAGCGGCAACTGCCAAGCCATGCCCCGCTGCCGGTCCGCATAGTAATGAAACTCATCCATAATCACACAAGCAATATCAGAATCCCTCCACTGATTTGCCGCCATAGAGGCCAACACTTCCGCTGTACAACACAAAATCAACGCCTCGGGATTGAGTGTGTGGTCGCCTGTCAGTAAACCGACATTCGCCTCACCAAAGAGCACGCACAGTCCGCGATACTTCTCGTTAACTAAAGCTTTGATTGGAGACGTGTAGACACTCTTCTGACGTTTCAGTATTGCGTGGAGGTGTGCACAGGTTGCGACTAAGGACTTGCCAGATCCGGTTGGCGTTTGAAGTATCACGTGGTGCTCAGAGGCAATCTCCATGAACGCCTCTTCCTGAGCCGGGTAGGGGGTTATCCCCACCGCCTCCAGCCAATCATAAAAGCCAAGCAGGATCTCATCCGCACTATGGGAATCAGCAGCAAACCTACAGAGCAACTCGCCTGAGTCCGACACACTTCTTCCCCAAAAGTCGCTTCTTTATCCTTGGAGGATGGGGAGCAGCTCTGCCGATAATGGAAAATCACGAACCACCGAATGGTCGTTGAGGTTTAGTGTCTCACGAAGCGCTCGGTGAACATGTGCTGGCGTCAGGATAATCCCAGTCTCATCTTCTTCGAAGGTCACTGGATTTACAGCCTTTGTGCGGTGCCCATGGGTGGTACTGCCGATGACTCGGTTGCCGCGAATGCCTGCCCCCATCAAGAGCATGCTTGTAATCGGCCAATGGTCTTTACCATTACCCATATTGTATCCCGGCGTCCGACCAAAATCGGAACTTACAAGAATCGTCACTTTGTCTTCCAGCCCAGCCATCTCAACTTGATCCCAGATCTCCGCAAGACCGATGCTTAAGCGATCAAGTGCATTCGATTGGTTTTGGTCATGATTGCCATGAGTATCAAAACCACCTGTCGTCAGGTTGGCACTTACCGTCACCCCCGCACGATATCCCGCTAGAGCAACAGCGCCCTGTCGTCCAAGGCCTGTCTGAAAAGTGTTGAGCTCAGGCAGAAAGCTCTCAAGCCGACTAAGTTCATTTTCAGATGAATGCACCCCCTTGAATCGCTCCAATGTTCGCTTGAGGCGGGGGAGCCGAATCGAATCCAGCTTCCGCTGGAGCCGCTCTTGTTGGTACCGTTTCACCGTATCAAAGGTACTGTCATGCACGTAGTTGTTCTCATCATCAATCCGAGTTGGGAAAGAGATTTGTCGTAAGGCGTTTAGATTACCAACTCGAGTTCTCGCGACGACGCCACGTGTGACGTCGTATCCGCCATTCGTAATGAAGCCCAATGGCATTGACGCACCGTGAACGGCAGCGACCATAGATGTAAGACACGGATGCCCTTCGTCTAAAACACCACTGTTCACGTGGCGTGTACCAGACATGTGATTGTTGGTGGAGGTGTCAACACCGTTAATCACCAGAAGTTTGGACCAGAAGCGTTCAAAAAATGCGTCGTTGGCGCCCATCGGAGCCCATCGGATGGCGCTTTCCTCTGCACCACTACCCATTGTTGGACGCCGAATGTCGTCCATTAGATAGTAGTTCATTGGATTTGGCTCATCTTCACTCTCTCTGCCTTTCGGATCGCTAAAGGATGTGGGGTCCCAGCCGCCTCCACAGTGAATTGAGAGGAACAATGGACCATCATAAGACGGTCTGCTCTGTGCCTTGGCGAGTCCCGGCAATGATGTGGCGGCAAGTCCAAGGCAACCTGTGAGTTCGAAAAATTCTCGTCTATTCATTGTTCACCTCACGGATACACGAAGCGGTCATCGAGCATGAGGTAAGTCACCACGCTCATCCAGCTTCGGATCATATAGTTTTCATCTCTAATGACGTGCTGCTCTTCTGGGAGCGGCTCGCCAGTCCAATAGTCACCAGTCTTTTGGCACTGCTGCGGAAGGTTGATAGGCTCCATGCCTTCAGCCACCAGCGCTCGCCCCGAACGCATTACTTCTACGAAAAGGTTATAGGTTGCTTCGAGTTCCGCATCGCCATCTTGGAGCTGCTCTCCAAGGATGTGCGCGTGCAGGTGTTTAATGTTATCCAACACCTTCTCTTGAACCTCTTCAATCGCAAACCCATTCTCGTCTTCAGGCACGAATGATGATTCCACAAGGGGAAAAAGCAATCGGTCCTCAATCAGCTTGGAGAAGTCCTCTGCAACGAATAGGCAGGAGCCTTCGATCGCCAATCTTTGCTGGACGCTCGCTATAATCCCACTCGGCTCCCTAATTCGTCGTACGACGTCATCACTGTCAATCCCGCCGTAAAAGAACAGGTAGTTAGACTGCGAGGTGAGGTAATCAGGTGCACCAACACTATTTCTCCACGGGCGACCGAATAGGGCGCTGACTTTTCGGTTAAGCTGTTCCGGAGTAAGTAGGAGGCTTAGTCCGAGACCTTCGTAATTTTCCGCAACATCTTCCATGGCGGGCTCGATGTTGGTGATTCGGTAGTACGGGCTCTGCACCAGCCATCTGATCAGCCATTTGATTCGGTGTCCATTAAGCCGGAACGCCTTTGCCGTCTTCTCGAAGAAGCGGTTCTGCATCTTGTATGCTTGTTCTAATGACTCAAAGTTAGGCTCGTTCCCCTTGGGGAGATCAATGGGCTCGTCACCGGTAAGCCCGCGGTAAATAAGGCGAACCATTGCCAAGTCGAACCGAGGGTCATTCGTGATTTCTTGTGCAAGCCACTGAAGGCTATTTGGTCGATATTCCAAGGGAATCAACTCATAGCCAAAGCCAGGTGGAATCATGTCGCCAAACCATCCCTCCGGCACAAAGTACGTTCCAGCAGTATCCCAGTTCTGGAATGCGCCGGCTACTGGGTCAATCACATTGTGACAGACATTGCACTGAGGGTCGCGCATCGTAGGGACGTGCTCTGTTGACGTAGGGTCAATGGGTCGTTGCGCAAACTTCAGGATATCTACACCAAGAAAGAAGTCGTATACAATCTTAGCTCTGTGACGATTTCGGTTCGTCGCTGTCGTCGGAAATCGATTGAGGAACATTGGTGATGTCAAAAGTCCAGCATGTGGAATCCCTGGCACTCTTCCAGGCTTGAATTCGTATGGATTATTCGCATCATCCCATTCGCCTTCGATCTGCGCTCCATACACCAACGCCGAATAAGGGCTGACCATCATGTAGTCCGCTGTCAACAAATGCGTGAAGGGGAGATCGTTCATCACGAGATACTCCACGAGCTTTAGCGGCTCGCGAGCCACGGCGTCATTTGAAAATGAGCGTGCTCGGTGTACAAGACCGAGGTCGCCGCCGGCAAACTCCACCGCGTTACCCGATGTCATCCAGTTGGCGTTTGGCCAGGCCGCAGGATCTAGAAGCTCCAACGCATTCTCACCCCCGAGGTACTTATCGGTCAGAAGGAAGTCGTTGAACATTTCCCCAATGCGACTGCCGAAAGCCTGTGTACGCATCGCACGCCCGAGTGCCTGCTCTACGCCCGCCCATCCGTACTCAGCGACAAGATCCTTATCTTCGAGCGTAGGCGCTTCACCCGAAAGGTCCAGCATGGCACGGCGCAATGTTTGTTGCGCATCTAAGAGCCGCATGCCTTGGAAGTAGGCATCATCCTCTCCCTCTGGCTCTGGACACGTCTGATCCTCGCCGCTTCTGATGCGCTCGATCATTGAAATCAGATTGGCTATGGCAGGATCATCATCCCGAAGAATTCGACCGCCGCCGTGGTTGGCTCGTCCCAATGGCTTCTCAACCATTAAGGGGGCACCGTCGTAGTCCAATCTAGCTAACTCTTGAAACCGTTCAAAATTGCGCTGATTCGCCTCAGGTGCTTCTATCGGCAAGAGGACAAAGCTGGTATCTTTTGCAATCCCAAACCCTGAATGGCAGTCAGAACAAACCGCATCTAGCAATGGCTTGAAAACCTTCTGCACATAGAATGTTTCATTGGACATGCAATCTTCATCCAATGAAACTGTCGGTTCACCCGGTACGTCTGTCGTTGGAGTGCCCGGTCTATCTTGGCTCGGACCGATCGCTTCAAAGGTTGGTCCTGTTGGATCAGCACCTTCCTCGCAGCCCACCACGGTGGTCAACAAACATGCAGCGCAAAGAGTCACAAAGAGTTTATTCATCGGCATCTCTCCCTTCGATAAAAGCACAGAAGTAGCAAAAGGCTAACCAAGCCCAACCCAGACGTCCCATGGACATCCGCGTTTTGGATACAGCCGCCAGAGTCGGATTCCGTCGCCATCGGTTGAGCATCGGCGGTTTCTTCGCCTTCCTCATCAGGCATAGAGGGATCCACGGACTCTTCCACGTCTCCTTCGGATTCTTCCGTCTCGACGTGCATGTCAGTAAACAAAAGACTTACATCGGCCGGCGGCACCTGCCTTAAGCTATTGACTTGCCCCACCTCGTTATAGAGTTGGAGTTCGTCGTCATTGGGTAGGAAATCTTGATTCTCATCAAACCAACAGCGGATCACATAGGTGCCAGCCTTGAGATTTTCAAGAATGAAGCTGCCAGATCCGGGCAATACACTGTAGGACACAGGCATGGCCCCTTCGTCACCTGATTCAGCGAAGGCGGCTATTGTCCAAAATTGCTCTTGTGCAGACGTAGCCAACACGGTGCCCGACAAGCTGAAAACGTCATCGGCGAGCTCCATTTCGTTGTCGGAAATCACTAGACGCGTCGGGTTAGAAGACGTGGTTGCATACCCAGGCACTTCCCCAAGACGCAACAACAACTCGGATGGTCCCGTATTACGCGTATCTTCAATGCCAACGATAGAAAAGCTCGTGGTGGATTCGCCTGGCGCCAAAACTACTTCGTAATGATCACCAGAGGTACGGAGATTGTTATACCGCAATGGCGGCCCGCTAGCTTGCTGTTCAATATAGACGGGGACTGCGGTTCGCTCGTTGAATACCCCGCGGCGATAAACCGTAACCTGGGCGCCCGCATTATTGCCTTCAATACTCCACGAATTTAAGCTCAACAGGTGTACTGTCGTAGGAAAATTATTTGCTGGCGCTGGGCGTAACGCCGCCTCTGGAACAAGTTCATACACCTGAGAATCGCTCTGCCAGTAGAGTTCCAAGACGGCACCACCGCCACCTTGAAAATACTCGACCATGATCGTGTATGGTCGTCCCTCTACGAGCTGGATTCGTCCATAATCGAATCTTGGTGCGTGCCCAGTCCAATTGTCGATCACCAGACGATCATCTATCCAAACGCGGATCCCGTCGTCACTCAGGGTGGCAAAGGTATAGGTTTCCGTGTAGCTCGGCGTGATATATCCGCTCCACCTGACCCGGAAGTTGGTCGTGCGTTCGCGGAGGTCCATATTCATTTCTTCTACGAACGGACCCTCATTGGACCAAGTGAACTCGATAT
>JBMYRY010000177.1:0-5889 GCA_049602795.1 Bradymonadia bacterium | reverse complement strand
CCAAGGTGTCTTGCTTAAAAGCGGCAATTTCCTCCGGCCAGAGATTTGCCGGCAGGGTGCCGGATGGTTCTTGACCGGTATGCCAGAACTCTTTTAGGTCAGAGTGGGCATGGTCCTTAGCGCGTTCTTTGCCAATTGGTGTGTAGCCTCGCTGCCGACCGGATAGTCGGTCTTCATATTTCCGTTTGATGGTTTCAGGCAGATCAAAAAATGCAGCCGACGCTTCATACGCCGCTTTGCTCAACGCGCGATCGATGCCGTGACAAGAGAAACAAAGCCGAATTCCACCAGCCCCTGACCCAGCGCGTGTGCGAAAGTCGTTCGTTGCGCCTGGTTTCCGTTGATGAAGTCACTGAGGTCAAGTCTCGGAATATCTCGTTTCATGCGCCGTCTCTCGATCCACTTAGATGCCGCGAACACTGGAGTGAGCCATGTTGTGCAGAAGGCGCATTACCAGTCAGAAAAAGTCTACCTCACTCATGCAATCCTGCAAAATTTTGTGTTGATGCATCTTGATGTGTCATTCGGTGGTTGCATGGTCTTGTGCATACTTCCAGTCAATCGGAATCAAGGATTGAAGAAGCGTGTGCGGCTGGATCGTGTCTGCCATTTCAATTCGGTTCGCGGTTTGGCTTGCAAGATAAGAGGGCTATTTGTAATGCTTATATTATGACAAAAACCGTCTCATTTCCTGTCCGCCTAATGGCGCTCGTCTTTCTCTGCCTTGTGGGTTGTCTGAACGAGTTTCCTGAATACGTACCGCCGGTTGACCGCGGTGTGGATGATATGAGCATCAATGCCGTTGATGGGGCGATCGATGTTGATGGTGGAAATCTCATCTGTGGTCACGCGAATAATACCGAGGTGGGTGATGACTGTTTGACAGGTAACGGCGAATGCGGGCAGTACGTGTGTCGTTTCGTAAACGGCGACGACTCTGTACCCGAATGTCAGCCCCGCTCAGATGTGGGGGTGATTCGACCAGTGGAAGTCTGTGATGGTTTCGATAATGACTGTGATGGTGACCCTGATGAGGACTTTGAGGAATTGAAAAGAGAGTGTCCCATCCAAGTGAATGGACAGGATTTCTTGGGGGTCAAAGTCTGTAATCCGAATTTTGACCCGGCGCAAGATGCGCCAGAGGAACAATATCTTTGCGATTGCTGCCCTGACGGCGACACCTGTTCTGCCGACCGTCCTCCTTGCAAGCCTGTAGAGGTTGAGGTCTGCATGGACGAAGATTGTGTGTTTGAGATTGGTACAGCATGTTTCGTTGCGGGGATAAAGCGATGTGTAAGCCCAACGGGGACTATACGTGAGAACTGTCAGCCTGTTAACCGTGATTTGGCGGATTGTGAATGTGTGGTGATGCCGGGCGTTGGCTTAGATTTTTCACACTATCTGTACTGTGAAAATATGAGTTCTTGGCAAGGGGCGCGCGATTTATGCGAGGGTACTTTTTCCACGACGGTCAACGGAGATCCTGACAGTTATGCTCCCAATGGCAAGATGGTTAAGATCGAAACGCCAGTGGAGCACCAGGGCTTAATCGGGCTTTTGTATGGTATGTCTCCTCTCCAACCGGTGTGGTTGCCGTATATATTCGATCCGGCGCGTGACCCAGATAACTTTGAGGACTGGTTTGGGCGGTATTTTCAAAATGATGAGTATGCGCCCATCGATGAGGGCAGCTTCGAGAGTGAAGAGCGCCGATGTTTGAAGATGGAAAATTTCGGTCAATCTCACTGGGAGTTCGACCCCTGTGAAGGCGAGAATCGACCCATCGCTGCCCTCTGTGAATTTTGCAGTGCGCCGAATCAAGATGGAGATAGTGACGGTTACTACGCCTGCATTGATGATTGCAATGACGGCGACGGGAATGTGCATCCTGGTCGAAGTGAACGGTGTTACAACGGCATTGATGATAATTGTAATGGCGAGATTGATGAAGGCTGTGATTGCGATGCGCGCATGTTTAGCAATCTAGGCACACATATTTATGTGTACTGCAAGGAAGACGATAAAACTTGGCAAGAGGCTCGACGCTACTGTCGGGACCACGGACTCGATTTGGTGATTCTGGATAGCCAAGAGGAATTTGATACTTTGACTGATTGGGCGACAGACATCTCCCCTGGACAATATTTTTGGGTCGGGGTTCGACAACTTGACCAAGATGATGATGATGATGTAGGCGACTGGACGTGGGTTCATACTGAACGTCCGTCTGATCCTTCTGCGCAGTGGTGGCAAGACGGAAACCGTGAACAACACGACAGAGATAATCGGGATTGTGCTCGGCATAATGGCTCATCCAGTGGACCGCATCTGAGACCTGATGACTGTGATAGTCAGGAAAATTTCATGTGTGAGTCCATAGACCCAAGCCCTTAGGCACTCGTGCAGCCCTTTGGTGTTTCATCGGATAGTCTCGTATTGAACGGATGCGTTACGGCACCAATTGAGCAGCCTTTTGCCTCAGGTTAACCAAGACGCGTCTTAGGATCGCAGGCTCCGGTCTGGTGAGGTCCACCACGGTTTTTCGCTCAAGACCAATCCTGCATCGACAACGGCTGAGAGTCCACCACGGTTTTTCACCCAAGACCAGTCCTGCGTCTACAACGGCTGCGAGCCCGTGACCAAAAATATCTTCTACGGTCCAAGGGTCGTGGGCCATGATTTTGCTTTCAGGATCTACAGTACTAGTCACGATCAGGGGGCTGCCAACCGCTTCAACCAGGGCGATGGGTAAGGGATGATTCGGGATACGTACACCGACTCGTTTTCTCTTATCGCCAATGGTTTTTGGGAGCTGTCGATTCGCTTCAAGAATGAAACAGTAAGGCCCTGGCAGGTAACGTTTTAGAATTCGAAACGAGAGATCGTCCATTAACGTATGCTGGCTTACGTGTTTGATACTTGAAAAGACCAACGCTAACGCTTTTTTGGGATCGAGTTGCCTCAGTTTCATCAATTTGTTGAGCGCGTTTTTCTTTGTTGGCAAACAGGCAAGTGCATAGGTCGTATCTGTGGGGATTGCCAAGACCCCATCGTCATTCAAATACGTAATCAATCGGTCTAGTTGGTAGGCGGACGGATGAGTCGCATTAACTTGAATGATCATGGTTTGCGATTAGTTCTTTGGTTTGGGCAGCACAAACTGGGACTCTTTGCTCTTCTGTCTAAAGAGCAGAACGATTCTCCCAATCGTCTGGGCAACGTGACTACCGGTCATTGTGCTCAGCAAGTCGCCGGTTGCATTTCGTTGCGCGGCGCCGTCAGCAGGTACATTGACTTTGATTAACTCATGACGGTCTAAGGCATCTTTAACTGCATCGAGTACGCCATCGGTTACGCCGCCCTTCCCAATGGATACGAGAGGCTTTAAGTGATGTGCTTGAGACCTGAGGTACCGGCGTTGCGCACCGTTGAGTTCGAGTGGTCTCGGGGGGATACCTTTTGGCTTTGGCGCATCGTCCGAGGAGTCGGCCATGGGTGTTTCGCTCACTCTTCGGTTGCCAGTGCTTGTAGGGAGGCGACGATACGAGACCGGCGCTCGTTATCCACGTCTCCCTCATTTGCCATGGCATTCATAATCTCTGCTTGAATTAATGCGAGCCGAGCGCTTACTTCGTCTTTCACATCGTCATTGACATCATCCAGCTTCGATTCAAGCACGCCATCACCTGTTAAGCTAGCACCCGCTCGCATTCGGAGAATTCGTTCTTCTTCAGCCGTCAGCGTCTTCGTCTGAGTGATCACAGTAGTAGAGGTGGAACCAGACGATTTATCGATTTTTTTCACGACGATGACCCTTCAATCGAGCGGTCAAATTTTGCCCACTCGCTCTTACATGTAACCCCAGAATACCCCGGTATCCAGAGGGTTATGTTTCGATTTACCCATTTTTGAGTGCTGGTCAGAGCCAAGCACCCTCCGCTCATCTAATTATTAGTTCACGATTCAAATCCAGGCAAACTTTTGACGGCTGTAATTTTCATTTTTTATCTTTTCTACGCTTTATCCAAGACTTAGCTGGACACATATTTTGTCAAAATTGTGTGAAGTGTCGGCTTTAAGGTGTCCGCGACGTCTTTTCCTTTGACCAAACCCGCGAAGACTGGCACCCAAGTAACGGTATCGTACTTTGATGACTCCAACCGGGGCTATCGAGTTCGTTGAATGAATGGGAATGAGTTTAAATGAGTATTGAATCAAAAGTTACACAAGCCTTGTCGTCGATTAATTGGCCCGGTGGGTCAGAATCACTGATCGAGAAAGGGTGCGTTGGAGACATCGAGTTTGAAGAGGGTGAAGTGATTGTTGAGCTCAACTTAACGGGCTTGACTAGAGAGGCGCGACACACTCTCGAAGATGAAGTGAGTCGAGCTCTCGGTGCATTTGACGAGGTGAGCGAAGTCAGCCTTGATGTGTCATCTGAAGATGTTGAGGTGCCGAAGAGTGCACCCGCAGATCCAGGGATTACTATGACGCAGGGGCATGGCGGACCAAGCGCTGCCAAATCTGCTCCAGCGCCAACGGTTAAGCCCGCTGCTTCCGCACTTGCCGGTGTAAAGAACTTGATCGGTGTAGCGAGTGGGAAGGGTGGCGTAGGCAAGTCCACTGTATCTGCTAATCTTGCCCTCGCTCTTCAGGCCAAAGGGGCAAAAGTCGGGCTTTGCGACATCGATATCTATGGTCCATCCATCCCCATTCAAATGGGCGTGGTTGACGCTAAGCCATCGGTTTCCACCGACCATAAGAAGTTCGTCCCTGTGGATGCCTATGGTGTGAAGGTGATGTCCATTGGCTTTTTGGTTGACGAAGATACGCCCGTCATTTGGCGTGGACCCATCGTGTCCTCGGTTGTGAAACAATTCTTGGAAGACGTTGTTTGGGGCGAACTCGATTATTTGATCATCGATATGCCTCCAGGGACCGGCGATGCACAGTTAACCCTTAGTCAGACGGCACCTCTCACGGGGGCTCTGATTGTGACGACGCCATCTGAGCTTGCTCTTGTAGACGCTCAAAAGGGTCTCCAAATGTTTAGAAAGGTCGAAGTGCCCGTCCTTGGGATGGTTGAGAACATGAGCTATTACGTCTGTGGTAGCTGTGGTGACAAAAGTGAACCATTCAGCAGTGGCGGCACGGCGCGTTTATCTGAACAATTCAATGTAGAGTTACTTGCTCAACTTCCGCTCGACCATACGATTCAGAGGGGTAGTGATAACGGGAAGCCTGTGGTCTCTGCCGCCCCCGAATCTCCACAAGCTAAAGCGTTCATCTCTTTGGCCGAATCCTTGATTGAGAAAGTGCCTTACGAAACCCAGGTCAAAAAAGGCGTCCTCTCGAGCTTGTTCGGACGCTAATGAATCGAGCGGTCTTGCCATTATTACTGATGATGGTGACTCATCCGCAATGGGCCGTTGGCAAACGCCTCGTGACTACGGTTCATGAGAGCTCGCTGTCCGTTGAAAACACCTCGGGATTTGATTTGATTGGCATCAAAGTTGGTGACCAGATCATTCCTAAACTCAATGCGAAACAATCATTTCAAATTGACGGTGCAACTCTCGAGCTGGAGGGGGGTCGCTTTTCTTTGACGCAATGGTCTGAAGCTCTTACCCGAATTGAGCCGGATTTTCGAATTCATCACCTCATTACCGCTGGCGTGATGCCTGATGCTGTTGAGCCTGGACTGGCGGGTGATCCTGAAGGGAGTGCAAATATACGGGCTTTGAGGGCGTACCGAGGACCCGTTTTTCGTTGCGCACAAGCTGACGGTGTCTGTCACGGTCTGGTTGCATATGCTTCGCGCTATTTGTCAGGACAGCATCTAGAGCACTTGCTGAAAATGACCAATCCATTATCAAAGACGAGCGCACT
>JBMYRY010000176.1:0-5902 GCA_049602795.1 Bradymonadia bacterium | reverse complement strand
CCTATTAATAGATAGAAATGTTGATGTTTAGGACCGAGCTTACTGGAGGACCAGAAGAGAACGGCTCTGATTTACCTTCATGAGGAACCGTTACTCTTGCTATGCTCATTTCAATCAGAGGGTTCAGGTAAACTGATCAAAAAAAAGGGGGGGGGGGATGAAGAGGGCGCATGCACCTTGGTTTGAGCTTGGTTTGTGTTTGTTTCTGGCGCTGTTCGGCTGCAGTGAAATTAGTCCGACAAATCCGTATGATCCGCGTGCGCCGAGAACTGTTCAAGCGCTTGGGAGTCTTGGTGGTCGAGTCTTAAATGCGGAAAGTTCCCGTGCGGTACTCGATGCGAGAGTTCGAGTATACGACGGTGCTGAACTGTTTACAGAAGTGTGTGTTGATTCGGGGGATGCGTCAGATGGCGATAGTGACGCAGGTCTTGCAGCGAACTCTACGCCCATCGTCGCGGAAGCCACAACGAACGAGCGAGGTATTTTCCGGGTCACTGATTTAAGTGAAGGTACCTATACGATCTGTGTATCTCATCCTCGTTATGTTGGCCTTAAACGGACCGCGATCCGAGTTGCGATTGGCGAAGAGGTGACCCTCGCCGAAGCCCTACAACTTCTACCAGGGACGGGCACGGTGGTCGCCCAATTGGACCTTGGTGATCTAGCGTTGTCATCTACTCAGGCACAGTCTGCGCTCCAGGCGGTTTCCGTCACCTTGTCTCCTCTGGGTGATGGCGATTCGAACGTGAGCATTGGCACCCCAAATGTGGATGGTCGGGTCAGTTTTAGTAGGGTTCCATTAGGCCGATGGCGACTTCAATTTAATCACCCTGATTATCTTCCAGTGATTGAAGAGTTTGAACTGGCGGTGATTGACGAAGTCATTGAGGTGAGGGGGTTAATTCCGATTGAATTAGAGATTAATCCCGGCGTTATTCAAGGCAAAGTTGTGCTTGAGGAACCGGCTGAGAATTCTATGGAAGGGGTTTCATTGAAGCTCCTCAATATCGATGGCTCAGAGATGCCGGTTACTGTGTCTCTGGTGACCGCGATGGGAAGTGAAGACTATGGGATATTCAACCTCAGCGGGGATGCGCTGAAAGCAGGGTTTTATCAACTTCAAATCAGTCATTCGGCTTATCAATACGAGTCAAAGGTGATGTCCCCCATTGAGGTTCGTGCGGGTCAGACGGTCGATTTAGGACCCATTGACCTCAGGTACGCTCGAGGTGATATTTCTGGTTCAGTAAGCACGAGCGATGGTGCAACACTTGTTCGACCTTTTATTGAACTCGTAGGGCTTGTCACGTTGAGTCAGCAGTCTGACTCTAATGGAGAGTATCGCTTTGATGGTGTGCGCGGTGGCACTTATAGCCTGAAGGTTTCGCAAGAAGGTTATTTCGACCAGGTTATCGACAATCTTATCGTGGAAGCATCGGGAAATACCGTTGTGGATCAAATTGTTCTTCAAGTTAATCCTGGGTTGATTGTTGGTCTGATCCTTGACGAAGAAGGTCAACCAATCGATGACGCTCGAGTGACAATCGAAGGTGGCATGTCAGTGTTTTCGGGCGTTGATGGCAGCTTTCGCATGGAAGGATTGCGCGCAGGCATCTACACATTGACCATCGCAAAGTCTGGTTTCACGAGTGCTGTGGTTCTAAATCAGACCGTGTCTCCTGGCGTGGAGACAGAGATTGGATCGGTGACCCTACCCCATGCTCGTAGTCGAATTGTTGGTGTAGTGACAACTGCTGACGGGGCGTCACCTGAGGGTGGTGTTGTTCGTTTGAGCGACGGACCCACGGTTCAAGACCTTGTTCTCGGTGTGGACGGTGCGTTTGAATTCTCTTCGGTTCGAGTTGGTCAATATGCAGTGTCTGTCGCGCTGGCAGACTACCAATCTATCGTGGTCACTGCTGTCGATGTTACGGAAGAAACTGAAGGTCAGGTTGGCGTCATCGAGCTACAGATTGATGGAGGTGAATTTCACGGGACGGTTTTAGACGAATCGGGAGACGCACTCGCAGATGTCTTGGTTGCCGTGGGCGGAGGACAAACTAGTCTTACATCCTCAGACGGAGCGTTCACCCTCAGTGGTTTAAAAGCGGGCTCTTATGCGCTGCGATTCTCCAAGAGTGGCTATGAGGTTCTCGAATTAAGTAATCAGCAGTTAAGCGCGGGCAATACTGTTCAACTGGGCAATCAGCGACTGATGTATCTTCGAGGCGCGCTTTTTGGAACGGTGACGACCGAAGATGCTCATTCGGTCGAAGGCGCGGTCATACAACTTGAAGATGGTCCAACGGACGGAGACTCGATTCTGGGCGAGGATGGACAATTTCGGTTTGAAGGTCTTCGAGAAGGTGATTACTCGGTGCGTGTGAGTCTTGAAGATTATCAAGTCGAGATCAAGACGGGGATCACGGTCAGTGAAGCACAGGAAGCAAATGTTGGAGACATTGAGTTATCGATTGCACCCGGTGCAATCTCGGGCACGGTTATTGACGAAAATGGGGACGGTGTTGAAAATGCCGCTGTGACGGTGATTCGTGAAGATGTCGTTGATAATACAACAACGATCGCTGATGGCTCGTTTACGGTTGAGGGATTGCGGGCGGGTATGTACGCGGTTACGATCACTGCGGAAGGTGTTGAGACAAGATCTTTAGCAGGCATTACCGTCAACGCTGATGGTATCTCTAGTCTTGGCACGGTGATGTTGTCCTTCGAACGTGGCAGCCTGACCGGGACACTGACGTTAGAGGGGCAGGGGGGACTCGATACAGCGACAATTATCGCAGAGGCGAGCTTTTCTGATGATATTCACGTGGCATCTGTTCTGGCCGATGGAAGTTGGTCTGTGCAAGACGTTCGCACCGGTGCATATTCAGTAACCGCGAGTGCTGCGGACTATATTGCCGTGACAGAGACAGTACAAATTCAGGCAGACGAAACGACGATCTGGGACCAATCATTGTCCATTGACTATGGCTGTATCATTGGGACAGTTGTCTTGAGTGATGGTGCTTTGAACCTGACCGAAGTCGAGCTATCCATTGTGGAAACGGGAGAATCACTGAATGCACCGAATGACGTGGGTCAATTTACCATTGACGATATACCGCCAGGACAATACACGCTGCGCGCAGCATTAGATGGCTACGAAAATGTCGACCAGTCGATTACGCTCGAGGCCGGCGTGGCGTGTGTGAGTAGCGACGCTGGTCACGTGCTCGAGCTTGTTGATCGTAAAGCACCGGGCGATGTGTTGCTCAAGCTTGTTCAGCCGGAGGCTGCTGAATTGCCTGGGTTCGAGAGCACTGTGAACTTTGTGCCGTTTGGGGCCTATTCGTACACTAATGGAGTACTCGCTCCGAGCGCTGATGGACAATACCTTGGATACACTCTCGCGCTCGACGTTTCGGATACGGTCAGCCCTTTGGCAGACCTTAATTTTGATCCAGATAGCGGAGAGGGCTATTGGGAAATTGCCTTGCCGGTTGCTGAGCGCGTTGCCACCAATCAAGTGAACAGTGCCGACTTTTTCACGTCAGACAATGAAGCCTCTTGCTTTGGGGGTATCGCTGACAACGCCAATTTCAAGCACTGCATTTTCGCACGCCAGAGCGGTTCAAATTATCTGTTCACCTTTTTGTTCGCAAAACGAGATGAACCAGGTGGTGATACCTATTCGTATCCCCAGAGACGACCACCGCTAAATGAAAACGTACCGATTGTAGTCACAGCAATCGACGCCAATGGGAACCGCAGTCAGTCGGGGCAAATTTACGTTAACCTCGACACGCATTCGCCCAGACCAATGCTCGATGGAGATTTGAGCATTGTTGTCCCTGATGCGCAGTGTGAAGCAAGTGCGTTGACTGGTGTGACGAAATGTTACACCGCTCGCGCATCAGCGACCATCATTGTGACAGGAAATGGTCTGTATGACGTTAAACCGCATCTCCTGACGGGCGAGTTAGAGCAGAGTTTCTTGAATTTTGGCTGTACGTATTTGATGAGTACTGATTTACCACAGAACCTTGATTTGTCAGCGTGGTCATTGGATGACCTCAACGCATGTGTGTATTGGAATGAGGAAGAGCTTCCAGCAGACTGCCCATTGCAACCGTTGTCGCTTGGTACTGAAGTTTGTTACGGGAGTAAGCCTGTTCTCTCGGTCACTCCAACTGCACCCCGTAGCTTGTATTGTTTAAGGGGGGTCGACCGAGCCGGACAGATGTCGGGGGTGAGTTGTATTGAATTGGTGTCAGATGATCGGGCACCTGATTTGTTCGATGCGTATCCGACCAATGTGAACGTGCGGGGTCCATTCGCAACGATTTACCTGACGGATTCGGACGGGACGCTAGGCGAAGCGTTTCCACATTCATTGGACACTAATTTTTCACGGTTTGAAGTCCGGAGTGAGGCGACCGGCATACATGCCTTACCGGCCGAGTGTGTGGACGAACGATGTACTCAGCTACGTGTGCCGCTTTTGCCTGGTCGAACCAACTCATTTGAGATCACAGCGGTTGATGCTTCAGGTAATCGAAGCGAAGAGGTCGTGGTGGTGTTGCATGAGAACGGCAATCGCGGCATTGCCTCTGAAGAGGGGGCTGCTGGCGCGTCGCCCTCTGTATTTGGATCTCGGGTTGCTTGGGCGAAATCTGGTCAATGTGAACCAACAGGTATCCGCGGGAATCTTTACGGTCGGTATTGTGAGCATGAGATTCAGTATATGGACGAGGCTACCGAGCTGGAGGAAGTATTCGCCCTTAATACTGTTCCACAACTCGCCGCTGATACCTTTGATCAGTTCGGCAACTATGCATCTGCAAGTGAGGCTCTCGGTCCCCTTCAGACCTGCCTCGTGGCGTGTCCCTTGGATTCCACTGGAAGGGAGTTCGGCACGTCTACAGCAGCTCCACTTGTTCAGCTTGCCCCTAATGGCGTGTATGTTGCCAGCTATCTTGAAGGACGTCCGTCGGACGCGTTGCTGGGACCACCAGAGAAGAGTCATCGACTATACTATCGAAGTTTTGGCTCCGATGGGGTTCCAGCTTTTGACCAAGCAATCAAGCAGAGCGATGATTGCGTTGTTGAAATTGACGATAATGAATCAGGCAGCACGATTGTGGGTCTTGAGACGAATCAGACGCTCTTGGCTTACCTCCGACAAACGAGTGAGACTGGGTATGAGCTTTTTGTCCGACCACAATTCGCCAACGAGGCAGATGAGCAGTTCTCGGGTGTTGATGAATGCGAACAAGGCGCGAAGCTTTCGTGGTTTCGTACGAGTTTACCCGACGGTGCAACGCCAACTAAGCTTGGCGTCATAGACGCCTCGGTCTATGTAATTACCGCCGACAATGAAGTTTTGCTTTACACCGATACGATACGCCCGAATCTTCCTCATTCGTTATGGAAGCTTGATAGCTTGTCGTTCTTGGCTGCCGTTGAAGGACTTGAAGGTGACTTTGATTTGGTTGGGGGGGCTTTTTCAACCAATGAGTTATTTATTGTTTCACGTCGGCCGGATGAGCAAGAGCGCTTATATGCGATTGAGCATCAAGGATTGCCCACCTTGGATTTGCGTCAAGTTGATTCAAATGTCGCGGAAGGGGCGTGTAACTGTGATGAGGACCAAGCATGTTTCGAGCGGATCAGAGGGGTGTCTGACGATGCATCCGAGACGCGTGGTTTATGCACTGAGCGCTTAAACACGCCAGGTGAAATTGAGCAGTTTAGCATTAAGGAGGAGTGCGACGCTCTGGCAAATCCGTGTGCGAACCCAGACCACGAATGTCTTGGGATACCGAATGATCCATCGGGACAAACCTGGTCTCAATTCTGCGTCCCTACCTGTGAGGCTTCTGCAACGTGTGCATTGGGC
>JBMYRY010000175.1:0-5905 GCA_049602795.1 Bradymonadia bacterium | reverse complement strand
CCGATTATCAAAAGCGAGGCTTGCGTCTAGGAAACGGGCTTTGGGTTGATGAGGATCGTTGCTCAAGGACCGAGAGAGAATTTGCCTCGCCTTGTGATTTGCATTCTCGGACAGGGCCTTCGTAGCAAGGGTTAATGTTGCTTCTTCGATGGCAGGATGGATTGTTGTGAAGTACCTAAGGTGTTCCACTCTGTCATCCGGCAAGTCGGCTTTGAAAGCCGCTAATGTTCGTCCGTAGAGTGGAAGGAATTTAACGTGGTCAGGGGTTTGATTGAGCAAGGATTTTGCACGAAGGCGTTCGCCATTCAATGCCAGGGCACGTACGAGACGAAGCTGGGTTTGAGAGTCGGCTTTGAGTTTCATCATTTCCTCGAGAGCTGTGGCAGCATTCGCGTAATCACGTTGAGAAAAGGCGAATTTTGCAAGGGCGTCCCAGCCATTGAGGTTTTCTGGTGCTTGTTCTGCGGCGTCTGCGAGATGGGTGGAGACGTAGCTTTGGCTGAGGTCAGTAATTTGTGACCCGCCTGCGTCCATGTCGTCAAAATAGCCAACTGCGAGTCGAAGATCGCGTGATGCTTTGCTTTGTTGTCTTAATTCAGCATGAGGGTCGACCAACGCACCACCCACGCGCGCTCTCTTCGTCGCTCCCGGTCGGGCAACGCGGATGTAATGGTCGGAGAACTGCACGTGCGGAATATCTGATGGTGTGTCCTTGGGCATATGGCACTCTGGGCAATATCCCTGAGTGTGTTCGGGTTGGTCGCATCCACTTTCGTGGCAACTTGTGCAGTTGCTCTTGTATTCCGCTTTAGATGAAGGTGCATGTGGGTTGTGGCAGGTTGCGCAGCCCAGTTTTCCTGAGCCATAACATTTGCTCATTTGCAGTCGTGCGCCGTGGCTCGCAATACTAAAACTGTCGGTCTCGATCTGTTCAACATGAATGGTCATATATTCGTGCAACGGTGTCTTTGGAGAGTACTCATCCCAACTATGCCCGGGTTCGAGTCGACGTGAACGCCCTTGAAGATGGCATTGTTCGCAAAGTTGCTGTTGCCGATGCTTGGGCAGATGTTTGGGATTCAGAATTGTTGGGTCCGGGGTGCCCGATTCGGGTTCATTGCCATCGAGTCGGTAAGCAATATGTTTGCGTCCGTCTCCATGACATCGGTCGCAACTGATTCCATTGGCGAGTGGATTTTGGTAACTAGCGACCGTCTCCGGGATGAGTTTGCTTGTGTCATTGTGACAGTATAAGCATTTTGGCGTGACGGGACGACCCATGCGCTGGTTGTTCTCGTGATAGCCCGGACTGAGGTCCCATCGTTTCGAATCCACGTAATAGGTGAGTGGGAGCTGAACTAGCTCGCCGTTGACGTGACCAAGGAATGAACGCGTGTGGTTGCCCGAACCAATGGCGATTGTTGCCTCCACCTTAAAGGTATAGTCGCTCGTTGCATGACTCTCCTCTTGCCAGTATTTCCCATCACTTGTTCGGTAGGCAGTATACGTCAGTTGCGTTTCTTTGTGCGTTGTTTTGGATGCCTCAACTGTCCAAGGATCTTCGAATTGTCGCGAGTCCATTGCATATAAACTATTGCCCATTCCCGTGCTCTTAAATCCATCCACGTGGTCAGGGTGGCAGTCGGCACATGCCTCAGTCAGGTCCTTGCCTAATTTTGGAGATGATGGTGGCACAATTTCTTTCGAAGGAGCGGCAGTGCTTCGTGCATGGTTCGAAGCCGTCTCCTTTGAAGGTTCGGTGCGTATTCTTTCAGGCGACTCGTCTGGTTTCGGTGCGAGTATAACCACGCCCACGGTACAGAGGATAACAATAACAAAGGACAGGTATCGTTGCATATGATTAGGTCACCAACTCAGGACTCTGTTAAACGGATGGTTGCATCAGGCCGTGGGTTACCAGCTACATTGCTCGTTGCTGAGTTTCGAGAGTCGTCACGTTTCCCTGTGTTTGGTTCTGCTGCGACCAACTTAGCCAGAGGGGGGATGTTCGTATGTTCAAGAGTCAGCATATGTGCCTCTGATTGCCACCTACTTGAGGAGTACGAGTTCAACGAATATCCCCGTCGCCATGATCACAAAGCCGGCGAAGATGATAAACTTCACTTGCATTCTCAGCTGCTGGCGGTCTTTCGACATGAAACTCCCTCGTGTACTTTATGGAGCATAACCACAGTTCCTAGTGTAGGCAAGGGGCGCGGAAAATTAGCAGCGATAACAAATATATCCTTTAACCTAGCCAATTCGATTTAGATCTAATTAAAGTAGGTGGTGTTGCAGTGCGGAGGAATCGTGAACGCTTCACAGTTACTGGCAAAGGCGAAAGCAGGAAATGAGTACGCGGCAGCTCGGTGTGCCCGTCGAATTGATGATCGAGATCCAGCAATGCTGGCTTTGATGCCCAAAGTTTTTGCTGAGCGCACGGGGGCCCAGCTAATTGGATTAACGGGTAATCCGGGGGCGGGCAAAAGTACGCTAACTAACCGTCTTGTCCGGTCATATCGAGCTCGAGGTTCACGGGTGGCGGTCATTGCGGTTGACCCATCATCTCCCTTTTCAGGGGGGGCGATCTTGGGGGACCGAGTTAGGATGCAAGAACATGCGGGCGATGATGGAGTGTTCATTCGAAGCGTGGCAACCCGCGGCGTGCTGGGAGGGATTTCCCATTCCACACGAGATTTGGTTGCGCTCTTTGATTATCTCGGATTCGAACGCATCATCATCGAAACCGTCGGTGTTGGACAGGATGAAATTGATATTGCCTTCACAGTAGAGACCAACATCGTTGTTTGTCTGCCTGGAACGGGGGATGGCGTGCAAATGATCAAGGCTGGGCTCCTGGAAACCGCAGATGTATTCGTTTTGAATAAGGCGGATCATGCAGATGCTAAACGTGCAATTTCTCAACTAGAGAAATTGGTTAGTTGGTCTCAAGGTCATTCGCCTACAGGGGATTGGTTGGTGCCAGTCTGCCCCACAGTGGCAATCGAAGGGAAGGGCGTGGAATCTTTGATCGAACGAATTGATGAACATCAGAGCTTTCGGCAAAGCGGAGTTGGCGTTTATGACCGACAAGCAATGCGGCGTAGGCGCTGGACTGAAGAAATTATTCTTTCCGAACTTCAGATGAAGGCAAAGCAAGCTTTGAACGACAGAGTCATTGACGAAGAGTCAAACCCTTATGAGATCGCCCAATCGATCCTTAGTGACAAGTTTGGATTTTAAATACTCGATACGTGTGTCTTGGACTCTACCCAAAGACGGTCAATCTCTTCCGGGCCCTTTTTTGTGTCGCTGGTGGCGACAGCACTTTCCACGTAACGAGCACGTCGCTCAAATTTCTGATTGGCTAGCTGAAGGGCTGATTCAGCGTCAATGTTAAGATGACGGCTAATGTTGACTAGGGTGAAGAGCAGGTCTCCGAACTCTTCAGTCTGATGTAGGCTATCGGATGTGTCGTATGCATCTTGAAACTCAGATAGCTCCTCATTTAGCTTTGCTAAGATACTGCCTGTAGCGTTCCAGTCTAAACCGAATTTAGCAGCTTTCTCTCCCAGTCGCTGTGCACGCAGCAACGCCGGTGCGCTTTTCGGAATGCCCGCAAATCGACTTGAGTCGGATTTACTCGAGCGCTCAGCTTGTTTAAGCGCATCCCAGTTCTGGGTAACTTCATTGGTACTGTTGACGACGGTGTCTCCAAAAACATGCGGATGTCTTCGCAGCATTTTCTCATTGATGCAGGCTGCCACATCATCAAAGCAGAACTCGCCTTGTTCCGAACGAATCTGACTTTGAAATACGATCTGAAACAACAGGTCTCCTAGTTCTTCTAGATGCTCCTCAACATTGTTACTGTCGATTGCATCTAGAACTTCATACGCTTCTTCAATCAGAAAGGGCTTCAAGCTTTCCAAGGTCTGAGCTCGGTCCCATGGACACCCTGACTCTGACCGAAGGGTTTGCATTGTTTTTTCGAGCTGCTTGAAGGAGTCTAGTGCCATCGTCTTGTCCTGACCTTAGTTCTGTGAGTAAGCTAACGAAATACACGTCTAGATAGGGTAACGTGTGGTAAAGGTCAACTCTTTGAATGGATGGTTAAGGTTAGTGTTTCGACGAAAAATGAGTCAACTAAGCCTGACCTGGAATTATTCGTCCAAACTTTGTTTGGGCATAGGAACAATCCTGCTTTTCATGCTTTCAGCATGTTCTTCTGACCGTAATATTGCCCCGGACCTGTCCGTACCGACTCGGGCGCTTTTTTCTATCGGAGTAGAAAATACCTTGAATTTAGTTGGTGGGGATTCAGATGGTGACCAGGTGTCCTTTGACTTTCGTTTTCTTGATGAAGGGGCAGAGACGGAATCGTTGGGGAACACAGATCTCGTTCAATATAGTTCTGGTGCTGTCTTCACTTGGCGTTTGGGAGTGGACGAAACTCGCATTGTTGGACGAAGTTACCGGGTAGAGTTCGAAGTGAAGGATACGCAGGGTGGTCGAACTAGGAAAATTACCGAGATTCTAATCGTGGACCCATATCTGTACGGTGCGCGTGAATTACGTTTGAATCGAAGAGTGCCTGATGGGTTTATCTCAACGGAACGCTGTGTTGAGCCGGTTGATATTGGTCTGATCAGTGAGGGAGGCTTCGCGATACCAAAGACATTTCAACTGAGTTTTGGTCCTTTAGATTGTCCCGAAGGTGAGCGTTGTGTCCCAGCGCTTGAGACCCTTGGGATGAATGAGCGACGGTTGGTCTGGTGCGCAACCGATTCAGTGCTTGAGCGTTCCCGAGACCATGAAATTGATTTGAGTGTGGGCGGTACGGGCGCCCCGGCTAGTTTCTCAATTCCCCTTGTGTTTCGTTTTCTCGATGGTGCTGGTGAAGCCCACGGCTGTGATGCATCAATCGCCCCACAGTTTCAAGTTGTGGAAGCTGCGTTTGCTGAGAATTATGCCGATGTGCGGATCGCGGTTGAAGGCGTGCTTGGAGAGGACCCGATGATCTCAGTTCTTCGCGCAGATGGGAGTCTTTTTACGCGGAGCGACCTCCACGGTGCTGAGGCATTTCGCTTGAGTCACATCGGAGGCGATCAATGGCGCGTGCGACTTTCGTGGTCTTTCGCGGTTACAGAAGGCGATCGGATTGATCTGGTGCTGACGTCTCGGCAACACGCCGATGGCTGTATAGGTGTCCAGCATTCAGACGCCGTGAGCCTCAATGTCTCTCGATTAAAAACGAATGCTGAACTCGCCGGCGATGTCTGTGCTGCTTGCCAGGAAGATGATGACTGCCAGGGCGGTGCATGTGTGGTTGTGAACGGACAAGGTCGGTGTGCTCAATCGTGTCTTGCGCATAGCGAATGTCCAGAGGGGTTTTTGTGTACCTCTGTGAGAAGCATTGAGCGAACTCAGTCAAATCAGTGTTTACCCACTTCAGGGCGGTGTGTTTCCGGGTGTGGTTCAACTTTAATTGAACAATCGAGGCCAGCGGTTGACATCGGCACAAACGCTGAAGTTGAAGTGAACTTATGTTCTGGGCGAGTTGACCAGTTTACGGTGAATGTACCTGCCGGTGAGGGGGTTCGAGTGTTGGTAGACGACATTGAATCCATGGGGATAAGAGGAAGCGTGGGCTTGTCTGTGTGGTTGAAAGGGGTTGAATCATGGGACAGTTGGCATTCGACCAGCACGTCCACCTTTGAATTGAAATGTGCAGTTGAAGAGGTCTCCTTGACGGCTGAGTTGTGGCGATGGTGGGGGACAGGGCTTCATCACCTTGTCACGGAGAGGATCGAAGGCGGCTGTCCGAACTCATGCTCTGATGATGTGTTCGAGAGGGAGATGAGTGCGACGACCGTCGAGTCATCGACACGGTATTCAGGGCTCT
>JBMYRY010000174.1:0-5960 GCA_049602795.1 Bradymonadia bacterium | reverse complement strand
CGAGCCCCCGTGCGAGGTAGGCTTCAATCGCGGTTGCAAGGCTACCCCCGGTGGCGCCCATAGGATCCGGAAAGATGAGTACTCGATCCTGGATGCCCCCTCCGATTTTACTCCCTGAGATTTCAGCGCCGATAACGTGTTCCTCAGCATCTACCGTGCGTGCCATGATCAGATGGTCTTGACGCACGAGGTTAGGGGTAAGAATGCCGTTGAGAAGGTCGTAGCATACTTGGCTAGGCAATATACCAGCGCGAGCGATGTCAACAACCACCGTGGAGGTTTGCGTATCAATAATTTCGGAGGAGAGGACGGCTTGGGGATACTCCGTAGCCATACGGGTCTTTACGCTTACTTTTTTGGTTGGAAAGGTGGTGGTGATCACATGTTTTGCGAGCCCTTCATACACCTGCCGAATGAGATCGTTAAATAACGGTTGACCCGTTGAAGGAATACACAATCGGGTGAGCAGAGCGTTCAGGTAGGGATCGTCGAGAATATGAACGTCCTCGCCGTAGGCATGTTGAAGCGTGCGCATATGACCTCCTTGTAGTCATCGGTTCACTACGACGAAGTGGCGAGAAGATCAAGCATCATGCCTTTACTCGGACGGGGTTATTGGTTTAACCCCTTTGCTCATCCAGTTTCTCAACTCTGCTTGCAGTTGACGAAAGACACGCGGACGAGTTTTGACCAGATTCTTCTCCTCCTGTGGGTCCACCGAGAGATCATAAAGACTGTACTCACTAAAGGTGATGCCGAACTGAAGTTTGTAGGGCCAAGACACCATCACTCGTCGGTCGCTATGGGTTGGGTCCTTCAACATTTCTATAAAAACAGGCGGGTGAGGGGGAGGTTCGGTCTCTACAACATAAGGAATCAAGGATACGCCTTGTAATGCCTTGTCCAGCGGGACACCAGCCATCTCGCGGATGGTCGGATTTAAATCGATAAGGCCGACTGGCGTTTCAATTTGCCGAGGTTCAAGTCCAGGACCATTAATGATTAACGGCACATGGACTTGGTCATTGTACAGGTGCTGTCCATGGCGCTTGTAACCATGTCGTCCGAAGCCTTCGCCATGATCGGAGTGCACAATGACATATGTGCTCGTGTTGAGCTTACTCGACCGTAACCAGGACATTAACTGAGCGAGCTGTCGATCAGTATAGAGAATCTCTTCGTCATATAAGTCCAATACCGTGGTTCCAAAGTCGATGTCTGGATGGTCTTGGTAATATTCGTGAGGGTCGAAATAATGAAGCCATAGATAGAATGGAGGGTCATCGTCCTCGTGTTTTTGCAGCCAATCGATTGCTTTTTCAGTGACTAGATGACCCGTAACATGCTTCGGAATATCGGTTTGATATTGTTCTACAATACTCAAGTCCCAATACGAAAAGCCCTGATTCAAACCGTAGCCGGGTAAGAAAAAACGATGAGAAGGTATGCCCGCTGTTTGGTATCCGTTGTCTCTGAGCACCTCAGCAAGTGTTTCATTCTCATCCTTTAATCTCGGCCATAACGGCGTGGTTCTTGGTAGTTCGGAAAAGTATTTTCCTACAAACATTGATGGCACTGACAGTCGGGTCTGGGGACCCTGGGAGAAGGCCCAAAGAAAATGCACGCCGCTTTCAGCCAGTTCATCGAGGGTTGGGCTCGTTTTGCGGTCATAGCCCATAAAGCCCAGGTGTTCAGCGGTGAGGGTGTCTACCGTGATATGAATAATGTTCGGATGCTTTACTAAGACCCGACGAGCTAGGTCGCTTGCGTGATGCTGGCGAACATTGAGTGGTGCCTCGGTGCCTGGTGCATCCCCTTGAAAGCAGTCGTCGTCTACGCCGTTCCGGGGGATTTCGAATGCGCCCGGGTATACGTGCGGATCATTATCATCACAATCGCCGCCACCGAGGTATTTGGCGTATCCATCATTGTCCCGATCGAAGAGAGGTTGCGTAACCATGACGAGTGGTCCAAGGACAATGGAGTCATAGAGAACCGCACTCTTTACGCCTTCGTCTCGATCCAGGTCCGTAATGAGATCCGTTAGGCTAGCCGAACAGATGATGAGAAGCATTACGACCATTCGACGGGTGCTCGAGCGGTTAAGCCACGAGTGCGGTAGTCGGGCGAGAATGAGTCCAAAAACGACACTCAGCAACGGAAAGCCACAGACAAACAAAACGCTGTTTGCACCGAGGAATGTCAACAGGGATTCATTCTGCAAGCCGAGAATCGCCGGCGCGAGGATACCCAAACAGGCGATGATTGCAATCGTCGCATTTGCCTTGCGCTCTTTCTTGGGAGAGCTAAATGACGAGAGGCGCATTCTTAGGAACGACCACCCATAAAAGAAAGCGACACCCAGAACGGGCGTTGCAATTGCAATGAGTAAACCGTAGTTATCGCGAAAGGAAGATTTGAAACTCGTATAGGCGATCAGAAAGAGGCTACCTACAAAAAGTTGAACTGCGAGAATGCCAGTGAAAACGGATGACCGTGGTCCCCCGGCTGAGTGTTCTTGACTGTCTTTACCGTAGGGATTTGTGACAGCGCGGGTATTCTGCCAAAGATTTGTGAGGACAGCGCAGGTAACAGCGAAGACGAATCCAATCAAAGTAAACGGGGCGATTGCGTATACGGACGCAAGTAATTGATGGTGGATGTCGGCCGTGTGATTTGCATTGAGCGAAATGTAAACGGCTTCAACGGCGCCCAGCGAAAAGCCGGCGAGTAGTAGAGAGTGAAAGATGATGCTCGGAAGGTGTTTCATGCTATTGCTTGATGTTGTTCAGTCTGAGAGTTTTCCACTCTTTTTTAACAGTATGCCATCCTCTCTTATGTTTATATAGAATTCATGCACAAACGCCTCGAACTACCCATTCTGATCTTGTATGCAGGCATCTTCATTGGCATGTTTTTATGGGTCGCATTGCACCGATTGACCTATCCGCTCGATTTGGAGTGGATGGAGGGCGGGATGTTGATGCATGCAGTGCGTATTGCTGAGGGTAAGGGCATCTACCTGCCTCCCACGACTGAATTCGTACCTTATTTCTATACTCCCGGATATCCAGTGGTACTTGCTTTGCTCGGCGGTCTTTTTGATCTTGGGTACCCGCTGGCACGTTCGATTTCATTGCTGGCATCGATCGGCACGAGTTGGCTCATGTTCTCCGCGGTTAAGCGCGAGTCGTCGTGGCAGTATGGGGTGTTGGCCGTCGGCTTGTACGCCGCTTTGTTCAGAACAAATGGGGCGTTTTACGATATCGCTCGTCCGGATTCGCTTTTTCTCTTTTTTGTCTTTGGCGCTCTTTACGTGACTCGATTTTCAAACGGTGTGCGGGGAGCCGTATTTGCTGGGGTGTTATGTGCGCTTGGTTTTTTAACAAAGCAGACGGCGAGCGTTTTCTTTGTGGCGATTTGTGTAGTCCAAGTGACTCGTTCATGGAGAGAAGCAGTTGCGTGTGCTGGCGCTGGAATTCTGTTGGCAGTGGGTGGTTGCGGCCTGCTTAATCTTTGGTCAGATGGCTGGTTTTGGACCTACATCTTTGAAGGACATCAAGGGCATGTTTTCATTTGGAATAATATCCTCCTAGAGTATTGGAGAGATCTACTTTTCCTAGCACCCGTGCTTCTATTGTTGCCCTTGGTACACTTTACTCGGCAAATCAAGTTCAAGTGGCTGTCTTGGGTGTTGGTTGCCCATTGGGCGTATGCATTTTGGGTACGTACACAATCTCTGGATTACTCGCCTCACATGTATTATCGAGAACTTTGGTATGAATCACCTAGATATCTGATTCTTATCCCGCCGGTGATTCTAGGTCTATCTGTATCCGTGATTTTGCTTCGACTAAAGTCGCAGCGCGTCTCCACATCGTGGGTGTGGCTTTGGTTCTTCGTTGCGGGTTGTGGGGTGAGTGCTCTAAATCATAGTACCCAGTGGGCCTATGCGAATTGTTTCATGCCGATTTCAATTGTTGGCTCTGTATTAATCGCATTAACGATTCGTGACATCTTCAAAAGTTCAGATCGCTGGTCAAACATCGCATTAATGGTAGCTATGTCGACTCAATGTGCCGCGCTCTTTTATTTTCCCTCGGAGCAGATCCCAACGAAATCAGATCGGGGGGCTTATCAAGAGTTAGCGGCTGTACTTGAAGGGAGGGAAGGCCCGGTTCTTGCCCTAAGTAATCCATTTCTGGCTTATCAATCGCAAGGCACCTTTCATACGCATCGTATGGGTTTACAAGATGTTGCCTTTCTAGGCGGCGTAAAGGATTTTTTCAGGAAAATTCGAGGTGGGGTGTTTCAAACACTTGTTCTGTCTGAGGGTGATCGCATCCCCGGACTTGAATCAAACTATTATCGAGGTCCAATCGGGGCGCTTGAAGAACGTCATTCACTTCGAATGAAGACGGGTTATCTAACAAAGATAAATGCCCTGTGGTTTCGTCGAGACGAGCCAGAGTGGATCAGTGAGACGACGCGAACGAACGCCAATGTTAGAAAGGCTCAACCGGAACGATGGTTGACCGAGTCGGTCAGTGGTACTTTTGAGACGCCTGAAGATTTTGTTGGATGGGTGCGTAAAGGCGATGCGTTCAAGGGTAAGTCAAGTCAACCGCATCGGCTCTATCCAAGGGGACGTCAAGGTAAGTTTGTAATGATGAGCGGTCGCGAGTCGCTTGGAGAGGCGTCGATTACTCTAAAACCTCTTGCAGGGGTGAACACTGTGAGAGGGATTCAACTGTTGGCTGGTGGGACCTGTCGTGCCTGCCGGGTCGTAGTGCGGGATCGTGAAGGCGTCCTCGTCGAACGAAAACTTCCAAGAAACCGAGTCAGTTTAAATCGGGTAGGGCTCAAGTTTTCTAGACCCATCGCCGAACCGATTACGTTATCATTTTACGATAACGATCAATCTGGCGCCCTAGCTGTTGATGACATTCGCTTAGCCAGATGACGGACACATGCCCGTCAATTCATGCCGTGTTTCGTTCTATCGATGCCATGCAACCTTCAGATCGCTAAGATATGCATTTCGAATATTCTCTAAGGGTAGGGCGCTCATGTTTCGAGCTTGTCGGAGCCTTAGCTGTTCAAACCCAAAGATGAGACCCCACAACTGGAGTGCCCGGATACGGTGGTCACCGGTTCTGAGGTATCTTGCCGAGGTTAGTTGAGCCAGCGTGTGTTCAAGCACATCGATGACACTGCTAATTTCAGCGCCGAGTCGCTCGCGTTGTGATTGATCCAAAACAGGCGTTTGAATTGACGAAAAAGTGTTTAAGATTTCAACAGACAGTGGATCTCGTTGTCGAAAATGAGTCCAACTATCGAATAGTGCTTCGACCAGTGTCCAATCAAATGCCTCATTTCTTCGATGTCTTTCCACCGTGTCTTCGATGTCCGCTTTAAGGTCGCCTAGAGCTTGACTTTGAAGGGCCGTTAGAATTGCTTCCTTGCTTGTATAATAGCGATAAAGTCCGCCGACTGAAGCGCCCATTTTTTTGGCTAGAGCAGCCATCGTGAGTTGATCAAAGCCAGTTGAGATAAGGGCGCGCGCATGTTGCAGTACTTCCGTTTGTCGACTTTTTCTTCTTGCTTCTCTTTTGGTCATGATGCCCTCACATTTAATTTTTGCGAACTATATTCGCAAAAGTGCTTGCATGTCCATAAGGAAATGTGCGAACCTTATTCGCATATTGATTGGAGGGCGTTATGCATGACATCGTAATTAAGAACGGACTGGTCATTGATGGAACGGGTAGGGAGGCTCAGCACATCGATGTTGCTATCGATGATGGAAAGATCACGGCTCTTGGCAAGGTTGGGCGAGGATTTCGCGAGGTGGATGCTCAGGGAAAGGTCGTGACGCCAGGTTTTGTTGATATTCACACGCACTATGACGCACAAGTGACCTGGGATGAAACCTTGACTCCCAGTAGTTGGCACGGCTG
>JBMYRY010000173.1:0-5966 GCA_049602795.1 Bradymonadia bacterium | reverse complement strand
CTTTGGTTTAATACCGGGACCCTTTGTAATTTAACCTGTGAGAATTGCTATATTGAATCAAGCCCAACCAATGATGCCCTAGTGTTTTTGACACTCGAAGATGTCGCTACATATCTGATGGAAATACAGGATGCCGGTTTGCCAACGAAAGAGATTGGGTTTACCGGTGGAGAGCCTTTCGTCAATCCTCAGATGAACGCGCTCATCGAGATGACACTTGAAGCTGGCTTCGAGACGCTTGTGCTAACCAACGCAATGAGACCAATGCAGAGGCAGACCGTTGCTGAGGAATTGCTCCGCTTGAGTGAACGTTTCGGCACGGCGCTTACACTCCGAGTAAGTCTAGACCATTACACGAGTCTTCTTCACGAGAAGGAGCGGGGCATTGGGAGTTGGTCACCAACGATGAAGGGCATTCAATGGTTGTTCGACAATGGCGTTCAGACACATATCGCTGGGCGAACATGTTGGGGAGAAAGTGTTGACGAAGCTCGGCAGGGATACGATGACTTGTTTCGTCGATATGGATGGCCGATTGATGCCTTTAAACAAAACGAATTGGTCTTGTTTCCGGAGATGGAAATGAAGACAGACCTCCCGGAAATCTCCACCGCCTGTTGGTCAATCTTGAACAAGAAGCCGAGTGACATGATGTGTGCGACAAGCCGAATGGTCGTCAAGCGCCGAGGGCGTGACCGTCCGTCGGTGGTTGCATGTACATTACTCCCTTACGAGGCGGAGTTCGAATTGGGAGCAACACTGGATGCTGCGAGTAGCTCAGTGGCACTTAATCATCCTCATTGTGCGCGATTTTGTGTGCTTGGTGGCGCGTCTTGTTCCGGTTAGTGTTGGCACTCATTCGCATCGATCGCCAATTAGATTTTCGTTCGCATCCTCTTGCTGAGGGTTGACGGTCTCTGGACAATTGTCGGGGCCTGAGCCCATTCGTGCAGACAAACCATTGAGCAGACTGACTTGACCGTGGTCGTCACGTCCTACGCAGTGTACACGATGCCCTTCGTCAACAGCACAGGTATGGTAGCCACCAGCAGAGACACTGATGAACCGACCAGATGGGGGGACTAAATCGAGTTGTCCATCTGGGTTTGACCCGAAGCACGTCAACGCGCCACCTTCTCGGATGCCGCAGGTATGGACCCGCCCAACCGAAACCGATTCCCAATCGGTGAAAGGACTTCCGTCCTCTGAGCGAGGTATGGGCATAAAGCCTGCTCGGGACCAACAGCGAAGAGCCCCAGTGTTTTCGATCGCACAGGTATGTTCACGTCCAGCTGCAACAGAGAGATAGCGGGTGGTATTGTCGACCGTTGGTCTAAGTGGACCTGAACGACCAAAACAAACCAGGTGGTCATCGAAGGTGATGCCGCATGTATGGAATCCACCAGCGTCAATGCTCTTGAACCGATAATGTTCACCGGTTTCTGGATTTAGAGGGACATCGCATTGACCATCGTAGTTTGCCCCAAAGCAATAAGGGACACCTAATGTCGTCAATGCGCAGGTGTGAGCAAAGCCCGTGGTGACGTGCGACCATAGCGGAGCGAAACCGTTCTCATCGAACGGTGGCGTGCCTCGACCGTCGTAGTTGGCTCCCCAGCATCTTAGGTCTCCAGACAGGCTTAGCCCACAGCCGTGACTGAACCCAATGTCCATCGAGCGCCAATCCCGGTAGGCCCAGCCAATTGAGTCCTGAGGGACAATCGTTTGCTCGAAGTGATTTTGACCGGCACAGCGTATCGCACCGGTCTCATCGAACATACATGTCACAAATTCACCACCGATGATGAGATGGGCGGACTGTAAAGGTCTGTTCTCTACACCGTCACAGTCCTGGTCACGGAGTCTCAGACCCAGCGTTTCACGGGTGTCGTCACAATCGTAATCGGCTCGAATCCCGTCTCCATCCACATCGAGATCGCACGCATCACCTTGACCATCACCGTCGAGGTCGGTTTGTTCAAGATTTACAGAAAGTCGACAATTGTCGTTTTCATCGCGGACACCATCTCCGTCACTATCAGGACTGAGTGCATCAATTGGAGAGGTTGGATCGGTATTGAGTGGTTCCGGAGGGCAGTCAGGGGTGCAGCCAAATTCAATGCCATCGCTGGTGCCGTCTCCGTCGGTGTCACTATTATCTGGATCCAATCCCCAAATCGGTTCGTCGACATTACTTAATCCGTCTCCATCTCGATCTTCATCGCACTCATCGCCTGTTCCATCTCGGTCCGAATCTATCTGCAACGGGTTGTAAAGTCCTGAACAGTTGTCCAAGGGTTCAGGTTGGCGAAAGGCGAGGTCTTGAGGAATATCTCGCTCGCCGCGGCTATTCCAGCCCCAGCATCGGAGGGTACCGTCGCTGAGCTGTCCACACGTGTGATATCGACCCGAGCTCATCGCGATCCAGGGGAGTTCAGCCTCGGGGACTCTCGTCTGCCCGTAGTATTCACTGCCCCAGCACAGAATGCCGTATGTCTCGCTAATCCCGCAGCCTGAGAAGCCGCCGACACTTACACTTGTCCAATCGGTAATGGGCTCATCTTCAGTGGTCACTGGTACGTCGAGCTGAGCATCGCTGTTGATGCCAAAACAAATCATCTCGCCGGTGTCGATTCGTCCGCAGGTATGTGCGTATCCGCCGTCTGTTTCAATCCAGCGTCCTTGATATGCCTCAGGCGGCGTACCCTGATTGAAGGTGTTCTCTCCAAAACACAGAACGTCGCCGTCAGCACTTCGGGCGCAACCATGCCGAACCCCCAGGGAAACGCTAACCCAGTTCCGTTGTTCGGCAAGACGACCATCAAGGGGATTGAATGCTCGATGCGATCCAAAGCAATATAATTGTCCATTCATTCTGATTGCGCATGCGTACGGTGTTGAGTCTCCACCAACATCTACCGTATACCAATCCGCGAACGGTTGGCCGCGTTCATCTAGTGGAGGCGATGGTGCTCGATTTCCAAAACAATCCATGCGCCCATTGCTGTGAATGGCACACGCCATCCCACTGCCTGCGCTGACTTCAACCCAATCCGTAAATGCGTCACCATTCTTCTGAGTAGGCGGGAGCGGTCCAGAGCCTAACGCGTCCACCTGACCAAAACAACGAAGTGCCCCTGTTTCTAAAATGCCGCAGGTCGTTTGCCATCCCGCACTGAAACTTCGGATGGCGCGGCTGAGTTCAGGAGCACCGTCACAATCTTGGTCAAAAACAACGGCGCCAACAGTCGGATCGGTATCATCGCAATCGAATTCCGATGCGACGCGATCCCCATCAAGGTCATCATCGCATAGGTCGCCGAGACCATCGTTGTCGGTGTCGGTCTGTGCTGGATTTACGATGGTAAAACAATTGTCATCGCCATCGAGCACACTGTCGTTATCCACATCGGGATTAACCGCATCGGGGGTGCCGAGTTGCAGCGTGTCAGGCGCCACCTCCGGACAGGCTGCCTCGTCGTTAATCCGGCGGCATTGCAGTTCTTCAAAGTCTCCAATTCCATCGTCATCGCTGTCTACTGATCGAGGGTTCGTGCCATAGCGTTGTTCTTCGAGATCTGAGACAAGGTCTCCATCATCATCAGAATCACATACATCGCCTATTGTATCGTCGTCTAGATCTGCTTGATCCGAGTTCGAGAAGTCTGGGCAATTGTCCTCCGTGTTCGACACCCCATCATTGTCATCGTCGTCATAGCATTCGAAACTGCCTGATGTATTGACACATATACCGGCACAAAGGCCTTGTTCGCATTCGTTGATATCATCACAACCACACTGTCCCATTAATGGTTCAAAGCCTCTCGGACATGGACTGCATCGTCCATATCGGGATTTGCAGCGTCCGGCAACGCACTGATTTCTTCTTCTGCGTCGGTCGTTGAGGCAATTGGCTGTTCTGCACTCGTCGTGGTTTCACAGCCCAAGTTTACAAGCAGAAGGCATATGCCTAAGACATACGAAAGTTTAGTTTCCTTAACCAATGAGTGTCTCCCTTATGCTGAGATATCGTCTGGTTAAGTTCAGGTTATCACACTCTAAATTTGAATGACCGGATCACAAGTAATTGGGATCATACCGTGAGTTAGGATGCCGTTATCGAATCGTTGCAACCGCGTCTGTCATGACCATGCCCGTGCGCCCTCATATAGACTGGAATGCTAGACTAAAGTGGGCTCTTGATTGAGAGCGCAAGTGTCCATTCGATTTATTCTCTCTACCGCAGAGAAGCCCTCGACTTTTAAACAGGAACATGGTTTACCTCATCCAAATTCGAAGGAAGTCGGTGTGAAGCCGACGCTGCCCCCGCAACTGTGATGACCCAGCCAAAAGTTGGTTGGTCCTAAGCCAGGATACTTCGTGGAAAACATGACAACGTAGAGTGAGTGCGGAGGGCGCTACAATGCAATTACGAGTTTTAGGCATCCTTATCATGCTTCTTGTGGGGTGCGAAAATGGACAAGCGGACGCGGACGCTTGCGAACATGAATCCGTCTTCGGAGATGGCGCCCCGGCGCCCTGGTTTCCTCAATGGCAACTCATGTTCCCAAACGTACCTTTCGAGGCTTTTTTCGACGCACCGGTCTTGATAGGACTGGGTGGGCATGAATCGAGCTGTTTACCCGATCAATGGCTTTCGGACGAATCGTCGCTATCCAAACTCTCCGGCACCAAAACGGTTTTTGTCTGCTACGGAGATGTGGATGGTTGCGTCAGTCAGACTCGGCGCCAAACGATTGAATTTGTGACTGAGTACAGTGCACCAGCCCGTACTCCTGAATCGTTTGCTATCGACCGCGATGATGCACGTATCGTGTCATGGAACCATTACGTGACCGACTTTGAACGCGGTGAACGAGTAGATGATGAGTACCGCCAAGATGTGACGAGGATTGGCACGCCGGGGAATGCCACGACCGACGTCATTGTATTAGGCGCTGGTGGTGTAATTACGATTGAAACCTGCTCAACCGTGACAAATGCACCGGGACCCGACTTTGCCGTCTTTGAGAACGGGGTGAATGATACATTCTTGGAACTTGCCTTTGTGGAAGTCTCGTCTGATGGAGAGCATTTTGTCCGCTTTCCTAATGTTTATACGGGTTTGGCGCCTATTGGTCCGTATGAAGGGCATGACCCCACAACTTTCAGAGGTTTTGCGGGACAATACCGTTTTGGCTTCGGTACGCCCTTTGATCTATCCGTTTTAGAAGAGCATCCCGATGTCTCCGCAGGTTTGATCGATCTGAATGACATCAATTATGTGAAGCTCATTGACATCATTGGCAATGGTGAGGCCGTTGACAGCTTCAATTCGCCGATTTTTGATCCCTATCCAACGCAGGGGAGTGCGGGCTTTGACTTGGTCGGTCTGGCTGTGTTGAGCGGAGCTCTAACGGCTGACTGCACTGAATGAGTGTCGCCACGCCATGCGTGCGTGAAATCCGTAATCCGAATTGCTAGACTATCAATGTGCGTCGTTGTGAATGCCGTTTGAAGCATTCCAAATCGGTCTGTGTACTAAAGGCGTCTAGAAACGAGAGGTGGGGGCATTTGATGATTTTTAGACAATTATTTGATCGAAGTAGTTGCACCTATTCATACCTGCTGGGCTGCGAGGTGACTCGGGAGGCCGTGATTATCGATCCGGTCGCCGAGCAAGTGGATCGGGATTTGACGCTGATAAGTGAGCTAGACTTAACGTTAGTGTACATTCTTGAGACACATGTTCATGCCGATCATGTGACCGGCGCGGCGGTGTTGCGCCAACACACTGGCGCTAAGAATGGGTTGAGTAAGGCGGCCTGTGCAACGTGCGCAGACCTTGCCTTCGAACATGGCGATCAAATTAAGTTTGGTGAGCATTGCTTGAGCGTTCGCTCAACACCGGGTCACACCAATGGCTGTGTGACCTACGTACTTGAGGCGGAACAGGACACCATGGC
>JBMYRY010000172.1:0-5970 GCA_049602795.1 Bradymonadia bacterium | reverse complement strand
CGGTCGCGCCCGCAGTATTTGTTTCTATTTCTCCTTTGCCGTTTGCTGCGGCAAGAATCTTTCCGGATTCCTGATCAACCAATCGGACATCAACCCCGACAACAGCCTTATCCGTGTGATAGCGCAAGCCACCAAGCTGTCCAAGATTTAACCCGCCATCAGCCCCGCTAACATCGGGTTCAAATTCCGTTACCGCGCCAATCAGAATCGCCTGGGCACCAAGTAACTTACCCGTTTTCTTGGTGGTCGCCTGATTAAAATACTTAGCCGAAGCACTCTCCTTCTCAAGCTTCAGATTGCCGATAACCTTATTGATCTGCTGTCGCTCCAACACAGCCACTCGACCTGTGTTGACGAGTCCCGTAGTAATTTGGTCTGTCAAGCTCGGTCCAATCCCTGACCATCCGAGTTCCTTGTACAATTCGAGCGCAGCCTCTAATTCCTTAATCTCCCCTACAGCGACACGAATTTTTGGACCATTATAGGACTGGGCAATCCGAGCGTCCACCGATGCATTACCGGCTTTTTGAGGTGCTATTTCAACTTCCTGCATGGCTGACTTCACGTGCTTCTGTGCACCGCATGCCAACGAGAGAGTTGAGGCTAAAATCAATGACCAACATGTATGCAAGTTATGCATCAAAATCTCCCGCTGAATAATCCAGATGCAGATGAACCGTCATCCAAGTTGATGTCTGCGGCGTCTCGTCCGTTCCAATATGCTTCAAGTGCGGCCAACGCCCAAACCCCGGCCATTGAATACAGCAATGTATTGGTCGTAGCGTAATGCTCATTTGCCTCGTCGCGATACTTCACCGTCTCCGGTTCATTCTGATTATACTGTCTAACCCCATCGGACGCCAACGCGGCGGAGGTGGCGGCGGCAGTCGCTAAACCGAGAAAAACAACGCCAATGGTCACCCCTTTTTGAACGTCACCGTTGTAGTACTGTCCCCACCCGGGAAAGACCATAGAGCGAATCGCTGCACCGGTTTTGCTCTTCACTTCCACAACGTCTTTACTGAATGCGACTAAATTACTGCGGGGAAAACTATGATCTGCAATCGATACGATGCGCCCGGTCTCGCTATCGACCACGCGTGCGGTGAGCAGGAACTCAGCTCCAGATGGCGCGACACTTCCAAGGACCACATTATTGGCCCCCAACAATTTACCCACGGAAACAGCGCCTTTTGGGTTTATTTCACCGCGTTCGGTTCTCTTTAGCTCCGACAAGACTGTATCGAGCCTCTCACGTTCAACCTGCATAATCGCTGGCTGAGCCCCTAATCGCGATGACAGCAGCGCGGCAGAAACGCGACCCAAATGCTCCTCATCATTGTCCTTGGAAACGGTTTCAAAGGGCAATACTGCAACGCGGGTGAAACCACCATCATCGGTTAGCTGCATCCCCTCTACCAATTTGTTCACCAAGGTTTGAATGCCCGCTTGAACGCTACCGGGTTTGTCTACGATATCCTTAGGTGTTGCTGCAGCTTCAGGAGAAGAAGAGGGCGACTTTTCGGGACTCTTTGCCTCTTCGTTAGTAGATGATTGAGCCGTCGAATCCGCGTAGCTCGCGGTCGATACAAACAAGAAACATATGCTAGCCAAAAAGCGTCGCTGAACTGACCAACTACGAATCAACATGATACCTTCCCCCCAATGAGTATCCCCTGACCGGAAGCTTACTCCAACCTAATGTGATTTGCATCAACGATATCGATTAACTCCGACGGCGACTCAAGAAAAAAACGTGCGTCGTTGTCCCGGTCACGCCAATACCCCCAATTACACCAAACCGAAATCGCCTTAGCGGCCTTGGCACAGCGGACATCTCCAACTGAATCCCCTACCATAATTAAGTTGAATCCATCTTTTACAACCCGATGGGCAAATTGAAGCGGAATCGGGCTCGGCTTAGATGCTTCGCATCGGTCGCCACCAACCACAACATCAAAAAAATGTTTCAAATTAGCGGCTTCGAGTAGCTGCTCAGTAGCCGCTTGAGGTTTGTTCGTCACTACGCCAAGCGCAACCCGACCGTGTAATGCCGACAGCATCTCCACAATGCCTGAATAAACAAAGGTTTCGTCAAATATGTTCGCGCTATAAATCGCTTCAAAAGCCGTTTTTAAGTTGAGTTCTTCAGACATCCATGTCGGAAAGCAGTGAGCATATAAATGAGGCATTCCTCGACATACATCTGGCCAGGCCCCGTCATAATCTAGCGATTCAACCCCATGTGCATTCCGTAACCGATTAACGCACGAAATCAAGTCCCGTCTGCTATCCACAAGCGTACCATCGAGGTCGAAGGCAATCACTTCTGACCTCGTCGCGCGAGATCTTCCACACTTCCGCGAGCATCACCGTGTTCAGTGACTGACCGAACGCCGCTTCTTGAGCCCTTGAATGCGGAAAAACTAGACGCATTATGCACTCGGACCTCGTGCGCAACCCCCGGGGGAATGATGAGAATATCTCCGCCCTCAATCGTAACCGGCCCTTCGTCGAAATGAAAGGTAATGACCCCCGATACCGCACCTCTAATTTCTTCTTCATCGTGCGAATGACGACTCCGAACAAACCAGGGCTCAACCGTTTGAAGGTCATAGGTTGAGAAGCCAAACCGCTCCATTTCGGCTCTCATCTTTTCTGCCGTTGGTATCTCTTGGTGTGGCCACTTATGCACGGTCACAGCATTCGGTAACTTCATAAAAAAACTCCCTATAGCCCTTGAGAGAGTCGCCAGAATAATGCAAAAGTGCAAGCTAAACGGTACTTAGCAGAACAAAGAAGATTCATTTAAAATGTTACAATTACTCAAGCGAGCTGGACTCATCTTCCTCATTCTTGGTGCTGCTGTCTTCGGATTCGCCGCCATGTTGCCTGACACCTTTGAGGTCTCTCGGGAAATTACGATCGAACGTGCCCCGGAAGTCGTCTATGCCGCTATCTCTGATCTCTCAAAATGGCGCTCATGGGATCCTTGGCAAGCAAAGGAACCCTCGTTGACTCTTTCGATTCTTAAAAGCGATGCCCAACAAACGCAGGCGAGATGGCTCAGAAACGAATTAGAAGACGGGCGAATCACGTTACGCCGTACCAATCCACCCCTACGACTTGAGATGACGTTAGAAACCGCAAGAGAACCCTCAAGAGAACTGGAATTCACCCTTCAAAACTTAGGCAGTAAAACACGCCTACGCTGGACAGTCTCTGGGAAGAATGGTCTCTACCCACTTGGCAATATCTTTGCGTTACAAATGAATAAATACGTCGGTCCCAACTACGAGGAAGCTCTCGGCAAGCTCAAGCGATACATTGAATCACAGCAGTGATGAGGTGCGGTCTTCGTCAGTCGCCACTGTTGAAAGGGCTTCGAATCACCTAGCGATAGGTCTTATTCAAGACAGCGCGGCGTTCGGCGAGAAACTCTTCTCTGCGTAAACATTCCAGGTTTGTTCGTTCACGCTCTTTCGCTACAAGCACATCAAATGAAAGTGGGCGATTGCTTACCAGGGTCTCGAGAGCATTCGGTCCTTTAATTCTGTGCCATGGAACGATTGCGTCCATCCCAAACGTAAACACCCCAATCAAGCCAATGACATTGCCAACATACGGCATCTGATGCAGCAGTATTCGAGCACTCTGCCAAAACGCCGCTGGCGTTTCGGAGGTATTCAAAGACGAGAGGAGCGAGGATAGGACCTCTTCCGGTGCCGACTTTCTATCGGGAAATAGAGACGCTAAGCGCGTTAAGAGTTGCTGTCTCAGCGGTTCGAAAGTAGCGGCTGGGACCCACCCGTTAATGATCGCTTCGAAGGTCGACACGAATGGGCGAAATGCCTTAAGGAGGGTATCGTGCACTGGACGCCGTTCATCCAGGCAGAGATACATAAGACTTGGGAAAAACAAGCATCCAAATCGGGCATCAACCGCCTTGTCAGCTCGACAAAGGCGATGCATCGTTTCGAGAAGTTCGGAGTTAGGCATGCGAAACACATCCTCGCTCATTGCAGTCTCCAGTTTCGGAAGAAACTCCGAAGCGTAGTCGTCTGCGATGATGGACGCTGTCATCATTGCAAGTTGAATTGAATGACCGGGCAACCCCACCTCTACATAGGCTCGGCGCTGCACAGGTTCCACCGCTCTCAATGTGGGTAGCCAATCGGTCTCAGTTCGCGTCGGGGTGATCAAATCAATGAAGAACTGCTCGCCGAGCAAGGCATCCATTGTCTCTGGTTGCCAGCCTCGATGAAGCCGACCAACACAATCGCCCCAAATAATACCGCCCCAAAGCGATTCAGCAACACGCTCGTCCCTCATAGGAGTTTGCCCTGTGCACGTTTCGTTAGGCGTTGAGTACCGAACTGACGACGAGAACACAAGAAGAAGCGTGCTCAAGTTACCGGGGCACGAGCGAACTACTGCAGACTAGAGCACTACGAATAGGCGAGCCTGTCCTCGCCGGATTCGAAGTAAAACATCTTCACCGTCCTGCGCAATAGCCGATTCAAACGATGCTACATCTTTGATTTTTCGGCGGTTGGCACGCATGATCACATCTCCCGGACGCAACCCCGCCCGATGGGCACGCGTCATGGGCATCACCGCGCTTACGACCACGCCTGCCTCATCAGCATCTAGATTAAACTGTCTACGGACGTTCTCATCGATGACCGTCACGCTCAACCCCATGCGACTGAGTCGATCCTTTCGTTTCGGTGCCGGCTCGCGCTGCGATGCGCGTTGAACCTCAGGCAATAACCCAAGCTTAGTCTTGACCGACTTCGTTCGATTATTTCGCCAAATTTCAAGGGAGATTGATGTCCCTGCCCCCTTCATCGCAACCACGTTTCGAAGCGTATCAGGCCCTGACATGACGTCTCCATCTAGACTCAGAATCACGTCGCCGGCTTTTAGTCCTGCTTTCTTTGCGGGTGTGCCAGGACCAACGTAATTGATGAGCACCCCCGACTTCCCCTCTGTCAGTTTGAAGCGTTTTGCCAGCTTTGAATCGACAGCCTGGATGCCTACGCCTAAATAGCCTCGGTCCACTCGACCTTTATCGATCAAACTCCGCATAATTTTGGAAGCCATCTCTGAGGGGATCGCAAAGCCTATGCCCTGGTAGCCGCCACTTCGGGAGTAAATTGCAGTATTGATCCCGACCAATTCACCGCGCGTATTCACCAAAGCGCCCCCCGAATTACCGGGATTAATTGCCGCGTCTGTTTGAATAAAATTCTCGTAATCGGTGATGTCCAGGTTCGCCCGACCTTTGGCTGAGACAATGCCCATGGTGACTGTGTGACCCAACCCAAAAGGATTTCCAATCGCCAGAACCGTCTCACCAAGCCGTAAAGTTTTCGAGTCTCCCATGGGGATTGGCTTCAGGTCGCTAGGCGGAGACTTGAGTCGGATTACAGCAATATCGCTTTTCGGATCTTCACCAACCAAGGTTGCAGACAATTCCTGCCCATCAGCAAAATTGACACTAATTTTATCCGCACCTGCAATTACATGGTGATTCGTCAAGATCAGTCCATTTTTGCTCACAACAACCCCAGAGCCAAGACTGTTTGGCGAAGGACTACGTCTCCGACCGTGTCCTTGAAACCATCGCCATAATGGGTCCCGACTAAATCGATCATCCATCTTTTTGGTCGTTGAAATATTGACCACCCCTTGGACGGACCGTTCGGCAATGTCAGGTACCGCGCTTTGTGGAGAAATAGGTTTCTCTGCATGCGCACTGATTGCTGACAAGAGAAAGATTCCTATGAGGCTTAAGAGTCGTGATACGTGCATCGTTATCTCCAGGCATTTGCATCGACCGTCTCGGTCTTTCTCCTACTCAACATATAAGAGGGAGAAATTGTTCCCACAGTCAGAGATTTCTAAGCTTTTCGAAGAATTTCCCGCACTTTACGTTCGACATCCGACAAGATCTTCTGTGGAAAA
>JBMYRY010000171.1:0-6004 GCA_049602795.1 Bradymonadia bacterium | reverse complement strand
TCGCCCCCATGGAGCAATCATTGATTGTCTCCACGGTCTAGTCGAACATAACGGTCGAGCTCTGAATCAATTACCAAGCGTACACAGAGCCCTCACTAAACTAAGTGGTCTGTCACCTCAGAAGAATCAGACACACATCAAAGAAACGAATTCGAAGGGCTTACTGGCGGAAAGTATTCGACAAGCTCTACTCGAACTATCTGCATTCAACCACATGTGCATCATCGTTCATGATGTTCATCGAACCGAGCCGACAACAGCAGACATATCCGCTTACCTACTCGAAGATCTGCTGGCTGACTCGGTCTTCGAATGGAGTGACCTCGAAGTCAGGGAGCAAGAACGTTCTCCCGTACATGGCGCATTCATCATCTTCAGCTTTCGGACCACGAACAAAATGGACCGCCTCATGAACCTTGCCTCGACGACAGAAGCGATCCGCACGGTTTCTCTACCGCCTCTTGATCTAGCCGGCGTGAAGCAGTTCCTGTCCGATGACGACGTTGCTTCAGTATTCCTCCGAAAGTCGGGAGGGATGCCGCTCACCTTAAATCAATTGATCTCATCGATGCCAAATGACCCTGATAGGCACTTAGTTGATCGGTGGCACACGCTACCACAATCAGTGACCGATCGTTTGAACGTCTTAGCCTTATCGGGAAATACCATGAGCCCTAGGCAGATCGATGATTTGGTCAATGATGGTCAACGAAGCCTCGACGTCCTCTCTGAGATGCCTGAACTCATCGAAACACATCTGATCAACGGGAGACCCACCTTCGGCTTTACGCAAAGTTCCGAACAAGAGACTTGGCGGGAGAACATGGATCCAGATATCGCCCGTAAACTCCACGGAAAGTTGGCAGAAAAGATGGCGGCGGGGCTATACGGGGAACCTGAAACGATCGCTCGTCATTTTCTCGGAGCAGCCAGACCAGAAGATGCCATACCGTTCATTATGGAAACGGTGCCCAGCCTGCTTCGAGCTCACGCCTTCACGCGTGCATCAGAATTGCTGAATGCGATCGTAGACACAGCCAGTGGCACTCTCGAGGCAGAAGTCATCATGACGCTGATCGATTGTTTTGTAGCCATGGGACAACATGAAGATGCACAACGCATGCTCGATCGCCTTCGGCAAAATCAAGACATCGAAACCGAAACCATCTTCATGACAGAACTCTCGCTCTGCGTCCAATCTGAAGACTCGACGGCCGTTCGAGCCATGCAAAAACGGCTCACGCAATTGAAGAATGATACCGACACTGCAAAAGCTCTTGCACTACTGGCGGATTATTACCTCCGTGAGGGTGATTTGGATGAAGCGCTAAAGCTCTGTCATCAGTCGACCGCTTGTGAACCGCCCGCTTCATCTCTTGACTTGCTCAATACGTTAGGAAAAATCCATCTCTTCCGAGAGCAATTTGAAGAAGCCGAACACATATTTTCGGACAACCTAGCCGCAGCCCAATCAACCGGTGAACCTCAACATACAGCAAAGGCGCTTATCAACCTCGGAGTTGTCTATCTCCAGCAGGGGTTTGTGGATAAAGCGCTCCTCCAGTTCAAAACGGTCAAAGATCATTGTACCAAAGAAGGCGATATTCCACATCTTGCCGTAGCCCTTGAAAACCTAGCCGTCCTTCATTATCGAAAACAAGAGTTTAAGCAAGCCCTTTACTATTATCATCGGTCTGCATCAAGCTCTCGCCGTCTCGGAAGACAGGCTCAATTTTCAACAACGATTCTCAATCTAGGTGACCTCTATCTAACGGTGGGCGACGTTCAAAAAGCAAAGCGCCTAGCCAATATTGCCCGCAATTACACTGAGCGTGGAAAATATCGTTTTCTGGAGCCCCAGCTTCTCACTCTAGAGGGCGACATCGCGCGCCATTTGGGATACTACCAGGAGGCCTGTGACTCTTACGATCAAGCCGAATCGCTGATCCGCGCGGGTTCTTTAAGTAATCAGCGACTTATCCCCCTGCTCCGAGCAAATTCAGAGTTGCACCTAGATCACAACTTTCTCGACCAGGCCGATCAAAAGTTAAGCGAGGCACTCAGCTTAGTCTCCTCGATGCATGAGGGTCTAGCGCTGCGACTTCGAATCACCCATGGTGCTATTCTCAGTGAGCGAGGCAAACTCCAAGAAGCACAACAAGAATTAGAAGCTGCTGTCCATGGCGCAACCGAAAGTGATGACGTCGAAGCGCTCTGGCTAGCCTTGTCGCGCCTCGCGCTCGTGCGGTGGCGGCTCGGTGATTTGGCAGCGGCCACCATCGGACTCCAAAGTGCCCAGAAAGCAACGCTGCGTCTTTTAGCGAATCTACCCACTCAGTTTAGAGAACTTTACCAACGCTCTCCAAACCAACTGAGACTCCGGCAACATTTAGATCGAATTGCAAGAGGTCTCGAACCGACCAACCAGCTCGAGTCCTCATCAAAGCCAGAAAGCCAGCCTCATTTGGCGACCGCACCTTATAATGAAAAATGGACGCACCGTTATCCAAAGATGATCGGGCGTTCAGCGGCACTAGGCAACGTATTCAAATTACTTGATCGCGTAGCAGGCAGTGAAGGGATGGTATTAATCTGTGGAGAGAGCGGAACAGGTAAGGAACTTGTGGCTGAAGCCTTACATCAGCAATCGCCACGCCGCTCTGGACCCTTTGTTAAGGTGAACTGTGCTGCATTCGTAGAGACCTTACTTTTAAGTGAACTGTTTGGTCACGAGAAAGGCGCATTTACGGGTGCTTCGACAAATAAAAAAGGTCGATTTGAACTCGCTCATGGTGGCACTTTATTTCTAGATGAAATCGGGGACATTTCGCCCAACACCCAGGTCGCCCTACTTCGAGTCCTGCAAGAAGGGACACTGGACAGAGTGGGCGGGAGCGAAACGATTTCAGTCGACGTCCGAGTCATCTGCGCAACACATCGCCATCTGGAAAGTATGGTAGAAGAGGGCACCTTCCGTATGGACCTTTACTATCGGCTGCGTGGACTCACCATCGACCTACCGGCTCTAAGACACAGAAAATCAGACATCCCCCTTCTCACGAAACACTTTTTGCAGCACCACAAAAACAAAGCTGCCGCTTCGCGAATCTCAAATGATGCCTTGGCATCTCTAATACAGCACGACTGGCCTGGGAACGTACGAGAATTGGAAAACATCATCCGCAGCGCGGCGCTGTTCGCCACAGGTGAACGCATCGAAACCTCAGATTTGATCGCGTTGGGCAACGTCTTCACGACACCGACAATCGAGGCTAAAGAACTGGTATCTCAGTGGATTTCGGAATTACCTTTTCACGACCCTGCGCAATTCCCGGCCGAGCCAGCCACCGTAGCTGCTTCCAGTTCTAGCGAGTGGCAGCCCGCGCGAACAATAGGGACCGACGCAACTCCACAACTCCAAAACATCCATGGGCAGCAGTTAATCGACCTAATTACGCAGTCAGGCGGGCTCGTTGAATTGAAAAAAAAGCTTGAGTACGAAGCAATTGCCTACACTTTAAAGGAAACAAAAGGTAACATTACGAAGGCAGCTGATCGTCTAGGTATGAAGAGACCTCGTTTGTCTCAGATTATTTCGGCGAGCGATGCGCTAATTGCGCTGAAAAAGGAAAGCCAAGAATGAAGCGTGTAAATTGGGTCATCCTTCCCCTCATCATCGCCTGCGGCGTCGGCGAAGTGGAGCGTGATGGGTCGGCAATTAATGAATCCACGAACGACACTGTGGCGGAATCAACATCAAAAGCGATTACGCTTCAGCCGGAGATTCGCCCCGAGGGCATTGATGACCTTTATTCGCGATTGTCCGTCACGGACTTGAAATTCTTCGGAGCGTTGCACCTTATTCCCGCTGAGGAATCCGCACTGCTCGGTGGTCAATCAAGTGCATTCAAATTCTCCTTCTCTGATGGTGTTGCGCAAACGACCACGGTTGGTCGGTCTTTATCAGTGTTCGGACCCGGTCGATATCACGTCTTGATGACCATCCATCCTTTTGAAGGTGCGCCTTCAGTGGATGTTGCTGGATCCGTGCTCGAGCACTCAACCGACATGGGTGAAACCGGTAGGTGCCGAGACGAAGCCGCTCCGACAACGGCTGATAACGGCGTATCAGAAGCAGCGCCTACCACCGCGGATGAAGAGAACATGGAAGCAGCGCCTACCACCGCGGATGAAGAGAACATGGAAGCAGCGCCTACCACCGCTGATGAAGAGAACATGGAAGCAGCGCCTACCACCGCTGATGACGATAATATGGAAGCAGCGCCTACCACCGCTGATGAAGATAATATGGAAGCCGGACCCATCACGGCCGATGAAGGTGCAATGGAGGCAGCTCCAATCACCGCTGACGGAGAGACATCCGACCGCACTCGAGGTGAACGGCATGACCTCTGTCTGTGGGAAACGCGATATACAGAAGACAGTAAATTTAAATCATCGTCCACCGACTCCTACGAGTTTGACCTTGGAACGGTAGTCATTGGACCTGCTGACACTCATCTCATTTTGACATGGGATATGTCAGATTGGATGGGGTTGGTCTTGGGCGAAGACTTGGGGCTGAGCTTCGTCGAGTTAGTCGCTTTGCACAACGCACTGTCAGCAATGACCGAGACCGACGACCAAGAAGAATCTTTTACCCCCGACAGAGTCCGTCTAGAAACGAACTAGCCCCCCGCTTCCGACTATGAGGTTGGTGTGCGCGCCCTATAGGCAAAAACCAAGCTACCATGAGCATTTGCAGAGACATTTACGTCCATGTCTGGCGACAGTTCGCCGGTAACCAGTGCCATGGAGAGCGGGTCTTCCACATGACGCTGGAGTGCTCGCCGTAGCGGACGAGCACCAAAGGCCCGGTCATGACCTAGGCTGACCAAAGCTCCGATCGCTTCCTCCGTAATCTCAAGACCAACATTATGAGACCTCAGACGTTCCTCAAGTTCATTCAGTAAGACCCTGACAATTGCCTTGAGTTGCTCATCTTCTAAGGTATCAAATACGATGACTTCATCGATGCGATTGACAAACTCCGGTCTAAAGTGGCTGCGCACGGCTTCAAGAACCGCTCCAGGGTCCGAATCACCGTCAGCAGATGTCCCGAGATTTGACGTCATGATGATCAGAGCATTACGGAAGTCAATTGTCCGTCCTTGACTATCCGTCAAGCGTCCATCATCCAACACTTGCAACAAAACATTGAACACTTCAGGGTGGGCTTTCTCGACTTCATCGAGAAGCACAACACAATATCCTCTTCTGCGGACAGCTTCTGTCAACTGCCCCCCATCTTCATGTCCGATATACCCCGGCGGAGCACCAATTAAACGCGACACAGAGTGGGCCTCCATGTACTCCGACATATCTAACCGAATCATCGCGCGTTCATCATCAAACAACTGCTCTGCCAACGCCTTAGACAATTCTGTCTTTCCTACTCCAGTTGGACCAACAAACAAAAAGGACGCAATGGGCTGGGTTGGATTTGATAGACCAGCCCGCGCTCGCCTCACAGCCCTCGCAACCGCATTAACCGCCGCCTCTTGGCCTTTAACTCGCTCGGTCAGTCGGGCTTCTAATTCGACCAATTTAGTTTGTTCAGAACCGAGTAATCGCTGTACCGGTATACCGGTCCACCGTTCTACAACCGCGGCGACATCGGCAGAGACGACCTCTTCACGAATGAGGGTGTCTTCATGTGGCACTCGCTCAAGGTCAGAGATCGCACTCTCTAATCTGGCGCGTGTTTCGCGTTCAAACGCAGTTAACTCGCCGACGCGTGCATACATACGCTCTCGTGCGTCATACTCCACAACCGTGGGTAAAGTTTGCTCAAGCCTTTCCCGTTCACTCGTGACCTCTTCAAGGGTCTTTCTCAATGACTGAGCATTGGTTTGAGCTGTTCTCTGCTCCGACCAGAGCTGCATTAATTGATCTCTGTCAGCACGTAGTCCAGCCAACTCTTCTTCAACACGACTTAAGCGCT
>JBMYRY010000170.1:0-6004 GCA_049602795.1 Bradymonadia bacterium | reverse complement strand
GTACATGCGGTTGCGGCATTGCCCAGGTTGACGCTGATCGCGATGGCACGCCTGACTGTATCGATCTGTGCCCGACCGTCGCGCTCAAGGTTGAACCTGGGATTTGTGGATGTGACACCTCGGATGCTGATGCCGATGGTGATGGGGTACCAAATTGCATCGATGAATGTCCAACTGATATTCGTAAGACTGTACCAGGTCTGTGTGGCTGTAATCGAGTTGATGAAGACGCTGACGGCGATGGTCAAGCTGATTGTCTCGATCGGTGTCCAGACGATAGTTTGAAAGCATCGCCCGGCGTGTGCGGTTGTTTTGTGCCGGATACTGATTCCGATGGAGATGGCGTTGCCGACTGCGTTGATGGTTGTGCTGATGATGCGGGTAAATCCGATCCTGGTGCATGTGGCTGCGGCATTGCAGATGCTGATTCAGATGCAGATGGGATTTTTGATTGTGTGGATACCTGTGCATTGGATCCGTCGAAATCACGTCCAGGACGATGCGGCTGTGGCATTGCCGATGATGATACGGATGGTGATGCGACGCCCGATTGTTTAGATGGATGCCCTATCGATCCAATGAAACGAGTACCCGGGGTGTGTGGCTGTGGCATTCTCGATTTAGATACTGATTTGGATGGCATTGAGGATTGTAATGACCAATGCCCTGAGGATCCTGAGAAAACATTCACCGGTCGATGCGGATGTGGTGTCGCCGAGATCGATGATGACCGTGATGGTGCCCCAAATTGCATTGATGAGTGTCCGAACGACCCTTTCAAAATAGAGCCTTTACAATGCGGGTGCACGGTTTCGGAGGAAGACGGAGACTTGGACGGCATACCTGACTGTGTGGATGCGTGTCCTGCAGATTCCAACAAGATTGAGCCAGGTGTTTGTGGCTGTGGACAAGCGGACCTAGACCAAGATATTGACGGTACGGCTGATTGCGTGGATGAATGCCCCGATGACGCAAGCAAGACGCAAGAGGGCATCTGTGGGTGCGGGATAGCGGACAGTGATACGGATGGCGATGGGACCGCCGATTGCATGGATGAATGTCCTGACGATGATGAGAAGCAAACCCCTGGTCTGTGTGGGTGTGGTACCGCCGATGTGGATAGCGATTCAGATGGCATCGCTGACTGCATGGATGAATGTCCGGATAATCCTCTAAAGACTGTCTCAGGTACGTGCGGCTGCGACCTTTTGGACGATCCGAGTGGAGCGTGTCGCTCTCTTGATGGTGGTCTTTCCTTCGAGGATGGCGGACGGGTCGGTGATCAGGGATTTATCGATGGACAAGTTGAATTACCGGAAACAGATGGTGGCTTCATGTTTCCTGAGGCTGACCTACCTGAATTTGGCTGTGATTGTTCCCTATCGAATGGGAATCAAGAACACACGCTGCTCTCACTATTCTTGTTGGTGTTAGGGCTTGGTACCCTTAAGCGGCGTCGGGGATGATGTGTCGCTCATGCCTCTAGCAACGTAAACATCGCGTAGAGATGAGTCTCAGTTTCCGTCAAAAGCCAGCCGGTGACCGAGACCAATCGGTCGTCCTCTATGTCTCGCGTATGCTGCTGTTGGAATGCTCGTCGCATTTCTTCCGAAGTCCCGGATAGGAGTGGTCTAAAGCGTGCCTCAAGGTCCGCGATGGTCGGTCTAGACTTTTGTTGGTCAAGCCAGAGTGTGCCGCAGCGCTTTGCATGTTCTAGTCGTTTGCGATCTTTCTTCAAGACCTCAATCATTTTCTGCATGCTGCTCGTCATCTGAGCTGTCTTTGACGAACTGTCCGGCTGCGAGGACCTAGGCGGGGAAGGGGTACAACCGAACGGGCTTAAGATAAAGCCAGTTAGAGCGAGTTGGATGGCGTCCCTTCTTGAGTAGTGGTGCATCTCTGATTATCCCTTAAGTTGTTCGGCTAAACGTAATGAGAGCGCCACAATGGTCAGGGTTGGGTTTGCTGCGCCACCGGTTGGAAAGGTAGAACTGCCCGCAATATAGAAGTTATCAATGCCATGGACCTTTAGATTCTGATCAACCACACCAGTGCGTGGTGAGTCTGAAATTCGTGTTGTCCCCATGTGGTGACAGCCACCCTTTAGCCGCTTCGAAAATGTGGGCGTTTCATCAAGTCGTAACAAGAATCGCGACCATCGTTGACCCATTAATCGCTTCGCGAAATACAATTGCGTCGCTCGCATAGATGCTTTATCGATTTCGCTTAATCGCCAGTCTAATTGAGCTCTCCGCAGACCGAGCGCATCCCTATCATCGGAGAGAGAAATACGGCTCTCTCGGTTGGGTACTTGTTCAGAGCGTAAGTCACAGGACAAGAGCATGGGCTGCTTTTTCTTGTTCAGCTTGAGTCGCTTGCCATCCGTTTCGGCCGTCGTTTCCATCAGAGAACGATGTGCCTTTGAAATCGTCGTTCGCCTCACCGGCTCAATACACATGGACAGATTGAGTAATTTTCGTTCAGTCCTGAGCTTAGGGGGAATTCGTAAATAAGCCTTGATGATTTGGTCCTGATAGCTGTGCCGTGTGTATAGCTTGATGGATGGCATCCCATGGGTTCGATAGAAGCGGCCTTCGGAGTGAAGGTGGGGATGTTCCATAAAGTATCGACCCACGACGTCGTACTCATTTGCGATGCCGTTGGGTGAGTGTTGGGTCGAGTTGAGCAATAGTCGAGGGTTTTCCAAACCACCGGCTGCGAGGACGACAGTCTTGCCGGTGACCCGCATGGTTTTCTTGCCTAACGAGTGTTGCACGGTCAGATTGTCCACTCGGGTTCCGTTTGTTGAAAGATTGATTTGAGTCACGCTGGCGTTCAGCAGACATTTGATGTTCTTTGATTGCCTCAGTTCATCTCTATACAGTTTTCCAAAACGTGTAGGCGGACTGAATTTATAGACTCGTGTTTCAAAGTCTTTGCCTAAAGACCAGATAGGCGCACCTTTTCTACGCCATGTGTTTGGCATGAAATCCTTGTCGTTAAGCTCAAGTAGTGTTTGCGCTTTTTCATAGTAGGGGCGGAGGTCTTCGTACGTGATTGGCCATCCGCTATCCGGAATCCAATCGTGTTGCTGAAAGTCGCTCTCATCGAGGGGGGCACACCAGCCTGCCCAACAATTGCTCGAACCACCGAAGTATCTACTTCGGCATCGGTGAAGCGGAAAGTATTTCTGTCCAAGATTCTCGCCCTTATTAAAATCTTGAACGCGTTGGTCTGGTTCAAGACCCCCACTTTCGATCACCAGAACGGATAGGTTTGACTTGACCATGGACAGTGCAAGTGTGAGACCCGCTGGACCTGAGCCCACGATGACCAAATCGGCGTCAAGCTGAGTCGAATCGGTAATGTCGTTAAAGTCTAGCAGCACGTGGTCCGGTTACCTTGAGAATCGATCTTACTCGAGAGGTATTACTCAACTGGGGCAGAGTCGTCAACAGGAGTGCGTATAAGGGGGACCTGAGGGAGGCTTACTCCATAGAATGACCACAGTCCGTCCGGTTCACGCATTGATAATAGTTTCCTTGGAAATGCTGGTCACTGTCGTATGCGAATGCACTGTAAAAGACATCTTCCGCAAAAGCAGTCAGGTTGTTGAAATCGCAGAAGGCTCCCGACGCTTCAGTGTTGCAGTTTTCTTGTGCTGCACTGTTGCAGTCGCTCACGAGTGAGTCACATACCCGGTCGAGGTAGTTAAAGGGGAGACAGTTGAAACCAATCAGATCATATGTTGCCGAAGCATCAAAGAAGGTCACGGGGACGATTGCCGTACGATCGAGCGAGAACTTCAGGGTGGTCTCTGATGGATTTTGTATCTCTACCTTAATTTCGTACGCGGCGCCACCGAGTAGGACACCGAGCTCCGTTCGTTCAGAAAGTGGCACTGCTCTGCTGACACCTGAGCCAAAGGACAGGGTCTGTGCCACGGCGCCAGTTACAGATTCTGCAACAGGTGGTGCCTCAATCTGGTTGCTTCCGCCGTGCTCGAATACGGGCGGCAGACAAAGTTCTGAGTTTGTTTGAACTGCATAGGAGTAGCGGTAAGCGGCAACTGTCCCATTGCCAATTAGGGTGGTAGCGGCTGAGTCTTGTAGGCTTACTTGGATATGGGACACGGCATCTACCCCAGGTGGAAGTCTGAGTGACCACAGGATTTTTCCGCGCTGTTGCGGTGACAATTCAATCACGTTGTTAAAGCCATCAACCTCTCGATACACATCATCATTGCCTGTCGCGTAACCCTTGATAGTCGACTCTGATGTCCATGCTAGAGGTGATGGCCCACCGATGGTTGGGTTGCCTTGGAAAGGACCTGTCTCACATGAACGGAGATTCCCTTGAGCGCCCGTGCAGCCATGCGATTGAAAACGATCGCCGAGTCCAGTCTGAACAAACTGAAAAAACGCTTTCGCATGCGAACCAAGTACTTCTCCACAGGATTGTGGTGTTTCTCCTCGCTCTTGCCTTAAGGTCGAAAATCGACGTGAAATGGCGGTGAGCATGTCTCTTTCTGTGCTTAGCGGCATTTCAAACACGATCCGACAGTCATCGAGCATGTTGTTGACGCACTCGTCAAGCCTGCAGATGCCCAGAATCTGATCCAAAATGTCTACGGGGCAGTCAGTGGGAGGCGTTAAAATGTCGAGCTCGACGGTATCAAGTTGAGGTATGCAGCTATCAACGATCTGTGCATCGGGTCTGGCGGCGTCCATGACGTCCATATCGGGGATGGCGGCGTCTATGACTTCCGTATCGGGGATGGCTGTATCTATGACTTCAGCATCTTCGGTGGACATATCCGAGCCAGTATCGGGCTGAGCCCTTTGCATATCGGGGGCGGGCATATCCATGTCCGCGCGTGCATCTTCCGCTCGTACGCAGGCATCCGCCTCTCCTTCAACCGCAATACACTTGTAGCCGCCGATACAAGGACATGTAAATACCCTGTCCGTACCCGATATTGCTTCTTCAAAGGACTCAAAACAGCCCATTTGGAAGAGAACGAGGACGGATAGAGTAATGAGACGAGTTGAGTTCATGGTGTTGAGCGCGCTTGAGGTGTGTTGCTTGGAAGTGGGTCCACTGCGTAGTTTGGCATCGTGAATGGTCTTGGTAACCAATCCCAGGCGCCTCGCCCATCTTGTTTACCTGCGTCGAGGGCTAACCATAGAATCCCACTCGTGAGCGCGGTTAGACCCACGCTCATGATGCTTACTCCACGATCGCCACGTTCCTGAGCGTTATTCCAATCGTCTCTTGCATCCTTCATGGAAATTGTAGGATCACTCAAGATCTGATCATGGCGGTCCTTGGCATCAAGCGCCATCAAGCCACCAGCAGTGGTCAGACCAACGCCAAGAGCGACCGCTCCACCCTTCAGCCACAGATGGGTACGTGACACTCTTTCGACAGGTGCCTTCGTTTGGTTGAAGGTCGTGGCAAAGTCATCACAGGAATAGGTACTATTGTTCTTCATCCGGAATGTACGTTCGTATTCAGAACCGTCGTTAAAGCCCAACGACACGAGATGGATGCCGGCAGATAAATAAATGGCGTTCAGGTCTTCATGGGCCAGTTCAGTACCGTTGACGCGTAGGGTCTCAAGCCCGCGTAAGTTAAATGCAACGAGCTTTGCAGATGCGTTTTTCTTGATCTTGGCAATGTTGACCACTGTGCGTCTGCCGGCGGTGAGGTTAAGCCAGTCAATGAAGAGGTTTGAGGATTTTTTAGGGGAGAAGAAAACAACTCGTTTTCCAGTTGAGAGACTTCGTTCAATCTTGAACGTATCGCTCGTGATTCGTTCGTCGCCGACATCTATCACCTCGATGTTGTCTGCGTTCTTGATGCGCAAATGGGCTTTGGTGAGTTTACCCTCCATTGCCGTCATGCGCGAAATGTTCATGGGGCGGAGGTCGTTTGGTGCATTGGGGTCGTCAGCCACATTGCGGTAAGCATCGTATGCCTCTCGGTAATAGCCCGCCTCCTC
>JBMYRY010000169.1:0-6024 GCA_049602795.1 Bradymonadia bacterium | reverse complement strand
GCTCGCTCTTGTTCTGACCTAATTTGCCGATCTTCTAATGGATCCGAGTTAAGTGGTTCGTCGACGTCGACACCACAGCCGACCAGGCAAATAAGCAAAACGTATTGAATGAAAAGAAATTTCCGAAAAGTCATCACGACCATAGCATTATCCTAGATGGTTTAGGCTGGGACAATTCCCGCCACTGAGTTCATTTAAGCAAGGTGAATGCCAACCCGATGATATGCCGTCAAACTCCACATTCTTCAGGCAGTTAAATTAGGCTTGAGGTCTTCAGCCCCGAGACAAGGGGGTCAAACGTCCGAGGGGTAGGGTGCATCAACGCAATGTGTCAGTGTTTAAGGCACCTTGTGCGTCATCTGATGTGCTTGCGCGATCTGAGTCAAAAAACGCGTATGAGGTCGATCATGCCTAAATTTGGCTGCTGAGTGTTAAGGAGAGGAGAAAGCTTAAGGCTGGTCGAGTGCCTCGATTGCTTGAGTGTACCAAGCGTGACCCAGAGGGACGGTGATGCTTGAGCCCCGAAGCCTAATTTGAGTCGAGATAAGCCCCCAATAGCCTCTTTCTTGATCAAACCAGGGGTAGAAGCCAAAGGCGCCAGGACTCGAGATTACGCTTGGGCCATCACACGCTTCGCTATATTCACTGTCAGGGCACTCACGCCAGCAACCGAATCCATAATGCCAGTCGCCATACTCATCCGCAGTCGCCGGCACGCTCTCAAAACGTGTACCGATCGGTGTATGATCACGGGTCAGTTCAATCATACTCTCCGCGGATAGCAGGGTCCCGTTCATGAGCGCCGTGAGAAGCTTTGCGTAGTTGTCAGCGTTCATCACCATTCCGCCACTGGCTCTAGGGTTTTCGGTAGATGGGAGGTTGTATCCAGTGGTGCCTGTCATGCCAAGGGGTTCATATAAGTAGCGTCTAAAGAGTCTGCCCCAGCGGTCGCCCGTGGCTTGAGCCGCCATAGCCGCCGCAATGTGCATGTGCGCTGGACCGTAGAAGTAGGTGGTGCCAGGTTCAAAACTAAAGTGGTTTTGATAGATATCCATGACGCAAGCCTCTAGAGAGGTCTCTCCATCAGCGGTTGCTCCGGTGTTGATGCATTCAATACCCTCGTCTAACCCCAAACCAGTGCCTCCGGCAAACCCAGAGGTAAACGACAAGAGTTGCGCGAGCGTAACTCGACTGCGAGCGTCCTCGGGATCATTGGTCCATCCTAGGTCCCCCAGATATTGCTGAGGGTGATCACCCAGCGCCAGGACGCCCTCCTCAACAAGTTTGAGGATTAAGACCGCGGTGACCAGCTTTGAGGCCGAGGCAATGGGAAAGATTTGGTCTCGTTGGGCACTCTTTTCATGCACAAATCGGGGACCGCTAGCATCTCCAAACATCACAACCATAGCCCTGACATCGGCGTTGTCGATCTGTGCGCGGAGTTCATTCCAGATCATCTCTGCGTTTACAGATGGACCGCTGTCGGTATCTGCATCAACCGTCATGGCGTCTGTTTCTTCGGAAGCCATATCGCCGACAGCCGCGTCCATTGCCATGGCGTCACTGTCTGGAGCGCCCACATCGAGTATGCCCGCGTCTTCAACATTGGGCGGTGTTGAGCTTTGCTCAGAGTCACAGCCCAAAGCGAGTAGTAAGGTGATCAAAACGCACAGGTACGCTTGCGTGTGACTGACCAGTGTAGATGGATATGTTCCGTTCATCATTGTCCTCCTGAGGACACTTAAACATGACAATGTTGTTTAACAAAAGAACTGCAAGTGTTTAATTTTGCGGCGGACAATTTGTCGATGATGGTGACTGTGCCGCTAGGTCTATGATGGGAGATGGACTTCTGTCTACTGTCACGCTAAGACTGACCCAGGTTGTTTCTAAGATGATTAGTTAGGATTGCCCTACGATGAATTTATCTAAGAATTTCAGTATCGTCACGTCTGCCCTGCTTCTACTTTGTGCGTGTACGACCTCCTCGACGTCACCTCAGGATGCCGAAGTGGCTGCAGATGTTGTGATTGTTGATGATGGCGGCATCAGCAGTGATGTGAACACAAACGAAGCCTCGATGGACCTTGCGGTCACCGATGACGACGGCGTCGGCAGCGACGCTGACATCAACGAAACGGCTGTCTTCCAAGTCACGGTGACCAATGGCTTTGGCAGTGGCGCGTATGAAGCCGGTTCTATGGTTCACATTTGGGCGAACCATAACCCAAGAACTCAAGTGGTAATGCGTTGGTCCGGGGATAGCGATGTTTTGACCGATGTTGGTGAATGGCACACCTCATTTGTGATGCCGTCGCGCAACGTGACGGTCAGTGCCGAGTGGACGGAGACGTCATTTAATTTGATGGAAGCGCAGTTTGATGGGCGTGAACGGTCTAAAACTGTCCGATATTTCATCCCGCCAAACCCGTTAGGCTTGGTGCATATTACGCATGGCACTGGTGGCAGCGGCGCCATTATCGAAGGCGTTGAGCCCGGGTACCTTGCCCGTGTGCTTGTCCAAGCAGGCTATGGTGTATGGGCGACCGACGCCGAAGAAGTGGATGGTGGGGATCGGGATGGAAATAACCAGATTCGATGGAATGTCTCGCCTACTGCGGACAACGTCGACTTTGCGAACTTAACTGACATCGTCGCACAATTTGTCGACCGCGGTCTCATGCCGGCAGGGCGACCCAACTTCATCGTAGGGATGTCGAATGGCGGCGCTTTTTCTCTTGTCGCCGGGCATAGTCTTAACTTGAATGCCGCCGTGGTGTATTGCGCGGTTGGTAGCGAACGGGTAGCCGATGTCACCGAAACCCCCACTGCATGGTTTCTTTGTGAACAAGATGAAAATGAGCAAGTCAACAATAACACGGCGGCACGCAATCACGAAACCCTGGTGGTGAGAGACATTGCCACTGAGTTGGCAAGTCATGGACCTTCGCCTTTATACGACCAACGCTTTGCGAGAATCGAAGGCATCGATCCAGCAACCAGCGCCGACATTGCAGACGAACTGCGGTTGAACAATCACGTTGATGCACAAGGCTTCCTGCTGCAAGACGGCAATGACATTGGCGCGAGTATTATGAACGACCCATCAGCCTATCCGGTGATTGATGGGTTACGACCCCGAATCAAGGCTCGTGAAGTTATCAATCAACTCCGCGTCATGCGAAGTAATCATCGAATGTACGATGATTATGCCCGTCGTACCCTCACCTTCATTCAGGCGCACACTCCATGAAGAGGGGTAAGAACAGAATAGGGCGTTCATATGCCTGAATCAGGCTTAACCACAGGGATGACATCGTTTTTGGGATTTAGACCAAACGTACCCATAGCGCTGTCGTCAAGATGATGATCAGAAACGCGATGATTGACGTCGCACGAGTCCAAAAAGCCCCAAGAGGGCAGACACGAGAAACGAGCTATAGCCGTGACCGCCGCCCATGCTTCAGACAACTCTCAATGAGCGGCCGACGGCATTTCCTCACCGCTTTTTGAGTCACCACGATCTGGGGTGCCAGTCCCTGAGTTTTCGGGTCCGACGTCGCAGGCGCGAGCATGACGCCCCTACCTCTTTTCACCTACAGCAGCACCGAAACGTCACAGTCAGAGGCTTAATCAGCATTATATGAACTGAAGCATTCGTTAGATTGACCGGCTGGTGACTCTTGGGACCGTCATTAACCTAACGTTCGGTGGGGTCCGGACTACCCAACATCTATCTTAAGCAGCCGCCTACCTCGTTTATTCCCTGTTCACGCCGTCACAGAGACACATCGCCACAGTGTTTGGCACTGTACGTGCAGACTTTGCTTGTTTGTACAAACAACGCGGAGGACCCCATGCATTTATTCTTCTATAAGCAATCAAAGGATTCGTATGCTCAGCAGTCCTGGTTAATGAACGGACTGTTATCACTGCTCATCTATGTCAGTTTCTTTGGGTGCGCTGAATTCAATGATGGTCTAGGTCAAGATGCGCCTTTGGACGGTTTCGTGCTGCTTTCTCAGAACCACAGTCATCAGCCGAGTTGCACGATTACGTCTATCAAGAGTGGAAACTGGCGAAAGGGGAATACATGGGATCAGGGACGCATGCCTCAGCAAGGCGAGACGGTCTGTATCAAGCGAAACCATGACATCAAATACAATATATCGCCGCAGTCAGCTAAGGATCTCCGCGCGGTCATGGTACACGGCAGCCTTCGCTTCACTAGCGGTAAGTCGACGCAGTTGCGGGTTCAAGATTTAACAATCATGAAAGGAGGACAGCTCAACATAGGGCAGATGAACGCGCCCTTACCGAGTGATGTTACCGCGGAGATCGTCTTTGTTTCAATGCACACGCACGGCCCATCTAGCCCCCACTTTCAACATCAGCTTGGTTTGTTTTCTATGGGCGGTGATATCAAGTTATTTGGTCGAGAAATCAACCGGATTGCCGATTTTAATGCTAATTTGTCGCAAAACACATCCCAGATTTCGGGCGCTCGGGGTAGGAAATTTATCACCACCATTTCGGCACAACAGTGGAACCAAGGTGATGAGATACTCGTGCCAGCCACCAAGTTTGAGCGTAATACGGACCTCGGAAATGAAACCCGTAAAATCAGTCGACTTAATGCTCAACGCCTGACCTTTGACCGCCCACTTCAGTTTAACCACAGAAGGATTAACCGTCGACCGCTCACCCTCGCCAATCTCTCATCCAACATCATCATTCGGTCAGCGGTAACCAATGAGATTAATCAACGAGGTCACGTCATGATCATGAAAGCCAGTAATGGGGAGGCGTGTGGTCGGACAGAGATTTCGGGCGTGAGATTTGAAGGCCTTGGCAGAACGAATAAGGCGGTTCAAACAGGTCCTCAAAATCAGAATATGATGTATGGGCTTCATTTTCATCAATGCGGTACATCTTCGGCTCGAGCACCTCATTTGGTTCAAAACAGCGTTCTGGTGGATTCTCCGGGCTGGGGATTTGTTAACCACGGCAGCGAAGTGAACTTTATCGGCAATGTGGCGTATGACTTCACGGGCGCTGGGTTTGTTGCCGAATCCGGTAATGAACGTGGTGAGTTTATTGAGAATCTCGCGGTTGGTGGTAGCGGCCTCAACAGCAACGAAAAGTATACATATCGACGCATCTACCTGGAACACAAGAATCGTATTGCACGTGCAGACTTAGCCTTTCATGGCGACGGTTTCTGGATCTCAAGCCCGTTCGTTGCGGTGTCTTCAAATCGAGCAATCGGCAATCACGGGAATGGTTTTGTATGGTATCAGACGGGCATTGACTCCACTTTTGTCGGCAAGGAAATGGGCGACGGAGAATTATCTCGCACGCTGTCGAAGAATTTCTTTACGCAATCGGAATTGAACATACTCGGTTATGATGAACCACAGCGGTCTTGGGCAGCTGAGCCCGACCGGTTCCTAATCAGCGATTTACCCCTCTTCAACGTAATCGACGACAATTATGCGGCAGCCAACTTCGTCGGTATGCGGGTTCGTTATGCCCGATCCTTCAATTCGGCATTTCTTAATGCGTTCTATCCTGGTGATGTAAGTGCGGACACTCTCGTCCAAGGATCTCGATCGAAGGATGTGGTTTTTCCGAGCAGTGGTACAATCCAGAATACCGTCCTACAGAATAATGAAATTGGTTTGCATACTTCCTATTCAACGCGATTGCGCTTCATAGGGCTGAATATAGAGGCAGATGAGCAGTTGGTTCGTGGTCCTGAGCCAAACGCAAATCAATTTGAGACGTTAGCCGCCACCGGTATCGAGATGAATCATCATTCAAACAGCCAGCATTTACTCCAAAACGTCAACGTGATTGGATATCCCATTGGTGAGCGCAGAAGTCCGAAAACTGATGAGGTGAAGGCGCGAGTGAACGTAGACCTTTCTAGCTGCGATCGGCCATCCGTGACTTGGGATCAGGACACGATCAAGCGACAACGGCGCTAACCATTACGATCAACTTCATCAGTTTGCCCGCGTG
>JBMYRY010000168.1:0-6050 GCA_049602795.1 Bradymonadia bacterium | reverse complement strand
ATGGTTGCTCGGTCGTCCGGATTTGACCGAAAAGACACGGGGCATTTTATTGAAGGCGACGGGGCAGACTGAGCAAATCGGTCTATTCTAATCCTCGGTTCATTGACCGTATCGTTCCACCAACGCCCTAGCTCGATGTTCAAAGCGACGTCGATGAACTCGTTCGAATTGCGCCCAGGTCATAAAGCTAGTCGGGTCCATCACGCGGTCCACAAACAGCCGTCCCTGCAAATGATCGAACTCATGTTGGTAGGTCGCCGCTGACAGCCCATTTACGTCAAACTTGATGGGATTACCGTCTCGGTCAAGCGCCTCGACGGTAATTTGCATATATCTAGGCACTTCGCCTCGCCAGCCAGGGACACTCAGACAGCCTTCGTTGATTAATGCTGTGTCCTCACCTCGAAGGTGGATAACCGGATTAACGAAAACCGTTAATGGAATATTTGGCTTGTACGGGTAGCGTGGATTGTCTTGCACATGCACCGCTGCAATCTGCACTGGCCAACCAACCTGAGGTGCAGCGAGCCCTGCACCATTTGCGTGGTGCATTGTCTCAACCAAATCGTCGATCAACGCCTGCGTATCCTTTCGACGCAACTCTTTGGACCGTAAGCGTCGAGCCGGCATCCTCAACAATGGATCTCCAATGGTTAGAATTTCACGCACGCTCACCGCTACGGTCCTTAAACTGGGCTCAACCCAAGTTGATGCATTCGTATCGCGTACCTAAAGAGATAATCCAGGCATTCAGTTTGGGTTTTAGCCTGTTGCCAATCACGCCCCCACACATAAATCCCATGGTTTCTAACCAGAATCGCATCACTGTGTGGATTCTCATCAATCGCCACTGACATCGTATCAGCAAGGTCGCATTCGTGTGCCGTGTTGTCGATGATGGGCACTCGCACCGTGTCGTAATAGCCATATCCCCGCAAGCCTTTGATCATCTCGACCTCTCGGACTCGAAATTCTTCCGGCCACAAACGAGTTGCAACCGCAGCATCCACGCTGTGACTGTGAATCACTGCGCCCGCTTGACGTTGATTCAATGCTGCTAAGAAAAGAGGTGCACAGGCTGTGAGCTTTAATCCATCGTCACGCGGCGACTCAATCACCTCGCCTTGAAGATTCACTATAAAGATATCATCCGAGCTAATCCGCTCTTTCTGAACACCACTCGGTGCCATAAATACCCGCTCGCCTTCCCGGATACTGATGCCTCCACCTGTGCCGGTACACCAGCCAAGGCGGTAAAACTGCTGACACAACTCAACGATGAGGTCTTTCATTTCGCCCGCACTCCCTATGATTCCATCGTGTTAGCAGCCAGCATATCACTTGCGCTGAGATGTCGGTAGGCCTCGATGAGTCTTGGGGCAAACCCCATCGCGCTCCAGAATGCAACCGCCTCCTCGTTTTGGTGGTCATAGTTCACCTGCACGGTTTCCACACCTTTACTGAGCATGGCGAGAACCGCATGACTCACCAAGGTACGACCCACCCCCATTCTGCGAGTGTTGCTGTCAACGATAAGGTCACAGATCATGCCAACGTTATTCACTGAATACACCGGAGACCGATAGCCCATCATCGTCATCACATAGCCCACGACCTGCCCATCGATGTCTGCAATCCAAACCTGGGCTTGATCTTCTTTGATGCGCCGTAACAGCCAACGTTCGTAGGTCTCCATCGCCGTACCATGAACCCGGTAAAGGGCATGATGGATTGGTCTATGATGATCCATTAAAGCGCGCCACAACCTAAGAATTGCGGTCAGGTCAGTTGGTCGGTATTCCCTAATATTCATTTCTTTAATGTCGCTTTCCGTGACTACGCGTCGCAGGTAGGAGGTGAACTCGATTCTGAACGTCGCAAAAAATGTAGCAAACGCGTGCATAAATCTTCTGGTGCCTCGAGATGCGGTGAATGTCCATAGCCAAAAGGTTGCTCGATATATGCGTGCTTGGGCAAATGTTGACAGAACCATTCCAAACAATGGCGAGGTAAGAGCGTTTCTGATTGGCCCCATATCAGGAGAATCGGCATTTCAAGTCGATTAACCTCAAGGTTGTTCAAGGTGGGAATGTCTTCCAATTGGTCAAGAATCTGTCTCACCACCGGGCGGGTCATTGCATGCCTAAGCTCGCGCGCAAGTAATGAGCCGTACCAAGGTGGTCTATGAAAGAGCGTTCGAACCAGGGCTTTCATTCCCTTCTTCGTATCTACAGAAAACAGTCGACGTAGGCGTTTAATGTCACTGCCTGCCAATGGGGCCCCGGCTGGGGATGTCAAAGCGATCCTAGAAACCATTTCGGGGTGCTCAATCGCAAATCGCAGGCAGAGTCCTCCACCTAAAGATGATCCATAAAGTGCGAAAGGCTCCGAGCTAATCTGAAGAAGTTGAGACGATAGCGTCTGAAAAAGAAGCTCAACGGAAAAGGCGCCGGTCAACACCTTGTTTTCGCCATGTCCAAGTAGATCGACCGCCACCACCCGCTCAAACTGTGGTGCCAATCGCTTCAAAAGTGGGGAGAGACTCAGAGCGCTCGAACCAAGCCCGTGCACCAACACCAAGGTCCCTTCACCAGATTCAAATCGACCATCCAGAGAGTGGACCCGCTGACCGAGGACCTCCACCATGCGCAACTCGAATCCTTGTCGGAATAATCGTTGCTTGATTAGCTTCTGGTAGACTTCACCAACAGACACAACTCTCGCCTAAAACCACTCTCGACCTATAATTGTCTACGCAACTATCGAGTTACGCAAGTTTAGGTTCGATTCGAACATCCTTCCGAGAACACTGAAGCTCAGTATGCCCCGAACGACAAAACCTGCACTCTTTACTGTTCGCTCAGGTTTTCGCATAGTATGCGAAACACGGAAATCAACGAATCAAGATGATTGACTCAACAGCATGACCGAAGGACGGGACGATGACATCGATTTTCAGAGAAGACCTACTAAAAAACGAGACCATCATTGTCACCGGGGGAGGCTCGGGTATTGGTGCAGCCATTGCGAAAGAAGTGGGGTCCCTTGGAGCCACCGTCGCAATCGGTGCCCGAAAAAGTGACCGCATCGAAGCAACCGCCACTGAGCTCCGCTCGATGGGTATTCATGTGTTCGCCGGTCAATTAGATATCCGAGATGAGACAAGCATCCAAAACTTTCTGAAGGGGATGAATGACGATATCGGACCAGCGACCGTGCTTGTGAACAATGCCGGTGGTCAGTTCCCCTCACCAGCACTGAACATCAAGCCTAAGGGATGGCGTGCGGTCATCGATACTAACCTGAACGGCACTTGGCTGATGACCCAAGCCGTTGCTCAGTCAATGTTCATCAAGAACGGTGGTAAGGTAATCAATATCGTCGCCAACATGTGGAGAGGCTTCCCCGGTATGGCACACACTGGTGCCGCCAGGGCAGGTGTGGTCAACCTAACTAAATCACTCGCGCTGGAGTGGGCGAAGAATGGCATTCTTGTCAACGCTGTGGCGCCTGGCGTAATTCGCTCTAGCGGTCTAGAGACCTATCCGAAGGCCGTTCGTGATTCTATCGAAACGGAGGTCCCAAAACACATTCCACTCAAACGACTCGGCACAATGGATGATGTGGCGTGGGCCGTGACCTATCTCGCATCAGAAGCCGGCGATTATATTACGGGTGAAACCATCTGTGTAGATGGAGGGCAAGCACATTGGGGAACGGTGTTCTCGGTATAGTGAGATGAATACCATTGGAGCGTACGTATCGTCGTGCTTTCCAGGACAAGTTAATCAGAACCAATTTCTTAGGGGACCAAATCATGTATAAACTAAAGGCAATTACAGCATGCGTCTTAACCGCGCTGATTGCGACTGGGTGTCAACCTGAGCCCATTGCGGCCAACGACGACTGTCAATCACTCTTTGCCTGTGTGCCAGACGCTTCGATAAGCATTGAAGATCCACTGGACAGTGATTTCATTGACCAAGACAGTATGATCGATGATGCATCTCTCCCACCCACAGACAGTCTCGTAATGGATTCGACCACAGAACTGGATGCCGCCGAAGCCGAACCAGATGCATGGGTCTTGCCGTGTGAACCCACACCGGGTGAATTTATTGAGACATCTGACTGGATCATCAGCCAACAAATCAATACGAAAACGCCATCGGAACTTGGGCGAATTGCCTCGGTCAACCCGACGCCTGAAACGCCAGAATCGAGGGTATTCTTCACCGTCTCCGAAGGTCGAGTGTTTCAACGCAATAATGAAGGCGATTTGCGCTGGCAGACCGGTTTATTGAATCTAGACACCCTAAATGCCATCGTCGATCTGGATGGCGATGGGGGTCTCGAAGTCGTTGCCTCTGGACGCTCAAACTTAGTCGTCCTTAATGCAATAAATGGAGAACTACTCTGGAGATTACCCGAAGATGCTTTTGGCGAAACCGCCTTTTCGAGTATCGCACGTCTCGTGATAGAGGATGTCACCGGAGATGGTCTTAAGGACCTGTATCTTACGAATGGTGGCTGTGGTGGCGGAGGCGATGGCAAAGGGCTCATCTACTCATTCATTGCTGACGAAATGAGACGTGTTCAGCAAATTTTCGGGCAGCGATTAAATGGAAAATGTGCAGCCTGGCAAACGCTTTTCGACACCAATAATGACGGTCGGATGGAATTACTCGTCAATGATGGAAACGGTCTCAATGCATTCGACACGCTAACAAACTCGAAGATCGCCTGTGGAAGCACACCTGCACCACCGAACGGTCCCTTTCCTACGCAGGCTTTCCTAACAGACATGGGACCTGCATGGCTTGCCATCATCGATGGTCAAATCAATCGCCTGAGTCTTCGCGAAACCATGGAATGTGAGCTGACCAGCGCCTTCGTTTCTGATTGGCAGTTTACGCCCGAAGAGCAAGTCAAGAGCGATGGCTCGGGCATCGTTTTCAACGAGGCTGGACACGGCACCCACTTCGTGTTTGAGCCAGCACTCTCAAATGAACCAAATCCAATCAACATTCTCAATCTGGCATCGGGCGAACTTGAACCGCATATGATTCAAGGGTCGCTGATGGGCGTCATCTCCTCGCCAACGATGTCGACCCCTTTCATTCTGACAAAGACGACAACGGTTGGCGCTGTTGTGTTCGTGAATATCTACGGGCGTTCAGAAGGCATCTGGCGAGCTGAAGCACGCGTGGCGGCGATGGAACCTAAACTGATCACGGAAGCGATTGGACCTCATGCGACCAAAGAATTTCGACGTCCAGTGACCATGATAAGCCCAGATACAGGCACGCCGCGTTTTCTTTTGAGCGAAGGTGAACGAACAGTCAACGGTAAATCACTGTCAATGCTCTCACCAAATGGCTTTAAGTCTCCCCTCATTGAAGAGGGATTCACCGGCGACGCCCGTCGCCTATGCAACACTCAGTTCCCTTGTCGTGAAACTCCATCAACCCACATCATCTTGACGACCATTGACGGTGGAGTACGCACCAGCAATCCAGATGATCTAAACCTTGAACAAGAGCATTTTGATGCGTTCAGCGGCACCGACCAACTCATCGCGATCGACGGTGAACCCGGATATTTAGCTGCACTTAGTAGTCGCGGCATCCTGAGTGTTTACAAAGACACCAGTCGAGGCTTTGAGCAATTGTGGGATATCGATGTAAACTCGCCTCGAGTGAAAACACCATATGGCATGGGCGCTCGCATTAACGGGAGACCTATATTTGTGGTCAGAGATTCTCGACGCTCACAAGCTGCCTGGGTGGCTTTTGATGCAGAGACAGGTGCTGAACTTTGGCAACACCAACTCTCAGATGCCGAGGCATTCGTCTTCAACCAGCCCGTTTTAGTTGGCGGTACAAATCCAATTTTCATGCGAATGGACTATTCGCAAGATGGCATCATACCAGCTGATTCTACCTGTCCTGAAATAAATATACTCGACGAAGCAGCTTTCTTTACGCCACACCCGAACTGCCCAAATAAGGCGATTCGATCGCGAATCATTACCGCACTCAATCCTGAAA
>JBMYRY010000167.1:0-6060 GCA_049602795.1 Bradymonadia bacterium | reverse complement strand
CAGCAGCAGCGGAGGCAGCAGCAGCGGAGGCAGCAGCAGCGGAGGCAGCAGCAGCGGAGGCAGCAGCAGCAGAGGCAGCAGCGGCAGAGGCAGCAGCGGCGGTTCCTCTGGATGAATACGATGAGCCAACTGAAGCCATCGCGAGCGGTGCATTTTTATTGGATCCTGAACATCGCGTTCAGAATGACTATGACGAGCCCACGAGTGACGAGCCCTTATCTCATTACGAGGTACTTGACCTCATCAGTGATGTGGTACCCGAAGTAGATGAGATCTCAACTCTAAACACAGACGAAGAACAATCGGCAGCGCCATCTATCGTAGAGGAAATCCAGCCGCTCGAAACCATGGACGAGGATGTTGAGTCCGTGAGTGGCACGTCGATTGAGCTTCACGATAGCGTCGAGCCAGTTCATATTTCACAGGATGCTCAAGTCACGGCGGCCACAGTACCCGAAGTGACAACGCAAGGACCCGTTTCTACCCCGATTGCGGATGCAGTAGCGCCATCAAAGCCTGCTGTGAGCGACGACTCTTCTAAGACGATGCCAGCCTTGGTCATCGCTGCCGTTGGATTGATTGGCATTGTAGGTTGGTTGGCTTTTGCCCCATCGGCTGAACAAACAAAACCGTCATCCACTGTGACTACGACTTCGACGAAAACCTCTGCGCCGCCCACAGTGCAAGTCGCAGCTAAACCTCAGGCAGAGCCCGTTTCGCAGACAACTTCGAAAGTAGCGGCCAATACACAGAAGACGGTTGAAATTGTGCCGGAAGAGAAAGCGGTGCCGAAATCTGTGCCCGTCAACAAAGCTGCGACCGCTAAGACTGCTGGTAGAGTTCGTGGTGCCGCGCCAGAAAGACGGGATGAAGAACGGCCGGTTGGTAAGCCGGTGGTAACCAAATCTGGGGGCAAAAAGCGTGCGGCATCTGCTAAATCATCGAATTCCGAATCCAAGAGTAAAGGCAAGACGAGCCTGCTCGCTGCGCTGCAGATGGATGAAGAAGATGATTCTCTTGATGTGACAAAGTTGGGACCAATGGAAGGTGCTCGACTTGATAAGACGAAGCAACGAAACTCGGGCTCTCGGGCTGATCGTCTTATGAATGGCAATGCACTCGAGCAATTGGAGCGGAAGAAAGCGGATACCTTAGACGCGTCTAAGTTGGATGTCACCACGACGAGAAGCCGATTACTCGACCTGCCGGACCAAGACGGGATGGGTGGTGGAGGAGGAGAGTTTCCGCGTGAAGATGTTAACCGGATTTTTAATCGCGAAAGCCGGGCCGTTAGTGACTGCTACAAGAGGCATCTCACGAAAGGTGGTCGTCCGTTCAGGCGTAATGTGGTCTTGTCCTTCAGGGTTGCATCAAATGGCACAGCGTCCGGTGTCACCATTGGATCTAAGTATCGCCGTACCTACATGAAAAAGTGTCTAAGCCGGCTGGTCGGGCGCTTAAAGTTTCCGCCGTTCGAAGGGAAATCTGAGACGGTTGAGTTCCCACTAAAGATCGCGACTCGTTACTAGGCACCTGAAAACAGATCCGATTCAGATTGAAGCGTTGGAGTGCATCAATTACTATCATCGCAAGCGCCGCGGACCATTGGACAAGCTAAAGCGTTGAGGGGAGAAGCATGAACGAACAAGAACTCATCGATTTAATCGCTAGTCGGGTGCGCGCCCAACTTTCAGCAGGGGGTCGTGGACCGGGTTATATTCAATCCGGTGGTACGAAACCTGCGCCTTCTCTGACCACTCATTCAGCTGAAGAGTTAAGGGTCATTCCCTGTGATGAAGATCCGAGTGACTGTGCGGCCTGTGGTATGTGTGTAGTGCGTCGCCCTGGTGAGGCTGACTCGCTCAGCGCTTTGGGGGTTGATCGTGTGTCGGCGGGTCCGGGAACAGGGGTACCTCCGAATGGATTGGCTGGTTATATTGACCATACGTTATTGAAGCCAGAAGCGACTCGAGAACAATTTGAGGCGCTCGCAAAGGAAGCTCGAACACATCGATTTGCGACTGTGTGTGTTAATTCGGCAAATGTTCGTCTGATGAAGCAACTTCTCAGGGGCAGCGATGTCCCGGTTTGTGCGGTTGTTGGTTTTCCACTCGGTGCGATGAGTCCGAGGAGTAAGGCTTTCGAAACTCGTGAAGCGATCCGATGCGGCGCGGGAGAGATCGATATGGTTATCAATATCGGTGCCCTGAAAAGTCGAGACTATGACCTGGTATTTAGAGACATTAAAGCAGTTGTTGATGCAGCTCGGCCGGTCGGTGTGAAGGTCATTTTAGAGACATCGAAACTCACGCATGAAGAAAAGGTCATTGTGTGTGCACTTTCAAAGTCCGCTGGTGCAGCTTTCGTTAAGACGAGCACTGGCTTTGGTGGTGGGGGAGCTACAGTTGACGACATCAAGCTCATGCGTGCTCTCGTTGGCAAAGAAATGGGGGTTAAGGCATCTGGCGGTGTTCGCAGTAAGGCCGATGCAGAGGCAATGATTGAGGCCGGCGCCAATCGAATCGGCGCATCATCATCAGTCGCAATTGTCCAGGGGAAGACCGCGACCGGCGACTATTGATTTCAACATCTCTTTTATCATTAAACCTTTCCGATGCCATTGAAGTGTGGGTTTACGACCCCGCAGACCGGAAGAGGCTCGAGAGCTTCTTCTAATTGGCGCAAGCACCGCTGTCGCACTCAATGGTGAGTTGAACAGCACCATCAGAGTTGGCACCTCGTCCGCTGATGACGACTCGATAGGCGCTATTCTCTGCTACATCAACTGTGACCTGTAGGGATTCATCGGCATTGGACCAGGTATTCACGCAGGCTAATTCTTCCCCGCTCGGAGCGCTGCCACAGTCGGTGTATAACGCGAGGCTCACGTTGTCCCCCGATGAAACTGCGCTGGCATAGAGTGTGTAGTTACCGCTGCGGATGGGGAACCAACGGAAGTCCGCATCTCCACCTGTACTCGTTCCGTTGCCGCAATTATCAACCACATCTTCCATAAGGCTGCCGTCCTCAACCATCGGATAGTCAGGACCGTATATTGCCCGATACAGAGCGTGTTCACAGACGTTGTTTTCTGGCGTCTCTGAAGCGACACAGCTACCACTGATGCAGAGCTCGCCGGCTGGACATTCAAAGTCCACGGTACATTCTGGGCCGGGATCCTCTTCTTGTGTGATGACGAGATCGAAGGCACCATCAATGGTTGCAGTTGGGGCACTTACGCTGATGTAGTATACAGACCCGAGTTGAGCTGAGATCGTAACGCTGCCGTTGACAACTTGTCCCGAGTCATCGTCGCAGGCAAGTTCGTCGTCTTGATTGCTACATGTGCCAAACACTGCGACCAATGTATTTGTATTCCCCTCGGTCTCTATTGTGTAGTCACCGCTTGCTAGAGGTTGCCATCGATAGATCACATCCTTGGTATTTTCAAAGATGGCACACGAAGGCATCACGAGATCGCGTCCGATGTTTGTTTGACCGGAGATTCGACCACTTGATGGTACGATGGTGGCATCAGCGCAAAAGCTTTGATTCACGGGAGTATCATCCACGCAAATACCGGATTCGCAGCGTTCGAATACACCGCATTGACTGTCGTTTACACACCCGCCTTGGAGTCGATAATTGAGCGAAAAAGTGCCATATTCGAGGGTATTGTAGCCGCTCACGATGATGTAGTAAGTCTGACCCGCAGTTGCCCGGAGACGTAACTCAGATTTCAACGCTTCGACAGCACCGTCATCATCGCAATCAATTTCTGCGCCGGTACCATCACAATTGCTCTGTACAGACAACACTGTGTCAAAACTAGAGCCCTCGGTGTCGAACACATATGTGCCTGTTGTTGGAGCCTGCCAGCGATACACAGCATCTGGCCCTGAATCCACAAAGCTCCCACATGAGGCTTCTACGTATTCGGTTCCATTACTGACGATACCGAATGTTGTTGGGCTGGTGAGTGGCTGTGCCGCTGAGCAAAAGTTGCTGCTGCCGACACCTGGCTCGATACATTGTCCGTTCTGGCAAATTTCATTAAATCCGCAATCAAAGTCAGAGGTGCACCCGCTCGTACCTCCAGTGTCGGGGACGCAAACCAAAATGAGGCAGATTTCACCTGTTGGGCAATCGCTGTCGTCGAGACAGATATCGCCGCTGCCCGTGTCCACACATTGACCATTCTGGCACACCTCTCCAAACCCACAGTCAAAGTCCGACATACAACCGGAACCCCCCCCAGGGTTTCCAGTCTCAACACATGAGCTTAGCGCTAAGTCGCATTCCTGCCCAAGCGGGCAATCGGCGTTGTCGAAGCAAGTGTTACCAAGATCTCTACATTCTCCGCTGAGGCAGGTTTGGTTCGCGCCACAATCTGAGTCTCTCATGCAGCCACCCGTGCCGCTGCTTCCGTTGGGAAGGCATACCTCGAAGAGGCAATCATTTCCGGGAGGGCAAGTACATGTTGTGCCGGTCGGGCAATCGCTTTGGTCGAAGCAAATGTTTAGACATTGACCGCTGATACACTCCTCCAAGCCACTACAATCAAGGACGGAATCACAACTCGTTCCGCCGCCGGGATTGGAACCACCGCCATCGCCACATATCCCGTTGTTGCAGAGTTGACCTAGCGGACATTGAGCCGTTTCAGTACAACAGTTTTGATTTGTAAAGCCCTCATCCACACGTGTGTCACAATCATTATCTTGCCCATCACACACCTCATCTGATGGCTCAACTGGATCTGCTGCACAGACAACGCCATCTGCATTGGCAGAACAAATGTTCACGCCGTTGGCGGTGCACCCGTTGTCCATCGCTAGTTGACAAGCAAATCCCAAGCCCAGGTCTTCGAAGGTTTCATCCACAGCTTCGTCGCAGTCGTCATCTTTGCCGTTACATTTCTCAGAGCTCGCTGTACAGATCCCGTTCCACATACCGTCGATACAGGTTTCCGTGCCACATTCGTCGGCACAGGCCCGTTGGTCTCCATCTTCGCAAGCGGTTTGTCCCACGGCAGCGTCACCGGTGGCAACGATGATGACACCACTGTCCAATCTCGGCTGGCCGTCGTTCTCCATGCCTAACGTCCGATTCCTTTCTAGCGGTTCGGCTGTTGAAGATGCATCTTCTCCACAACCAAATACGAGAGGTGACACTGCAAGCAGATACATGCTCAGACGGAGAGTGTGATGAAAAATATGCTTCATTTAATTTGATTCCCGTGACACGCAAACGATTGCGAAAATTATCGCAGAAACCACCCTTATAAGGCAAATTTGCCGTATGCTTTTCGAGATAAAGCTGAATTGACTGATACTGAACCCTTGGCGGGGCGATGTTCTCAGAGCGTCGCAAGACCCTCCAATCCGCAGGCTGAGTTCACGGATCTATCGGTGTGTTTAGTCTTGGGTGATGGTTACCGTGAAGCGACCATTATCGTCGCTATCTTGACCACTAACGACAATCTCGTATTCATCAATCGTGTCCACATCTACAACGACTTCCGTCGTTTCGTAGTTGAGTGCAAACCAGTCATTTGTGCAGGATACGCGGCGACCAGTATAGCTGTTGCAGCCCTCGTAAATGCCCAAGATAAGCGGGGTGTTCTGCTCTGATTCGGCTCGAATGGTGTACGTCCCACTTTGGATGGGGTACCAGCGAATGTCATAGTCAGGACCTTCGCTGTCATCACAGTTCTCTACGACATTGGTGCTGAGTGTACCCGTCAACTCCACGGGGTAATCGCTATCGATAAGTGATGCATCTCGAAAGTGGTCACACAGTGGCGTAGTTTCCGCGGGTGCGAGTACGCATTGATTCGCTTCGCATCGTTCATTTGCGGCACATTGACTCGATGAGGTGCACTCTGGCGTCACGTCATTACCTTCCGTAATATTGAGGGCATAATCACCGCGTGCATCGGTCTTATAACCGCTTACGATGACGTAATATGTGGTGAAGGCTTCTGCATCAATGGTTAATGAGGATTGGGAACCGTCTCCTCCATCATCGTCACAGTCAAGAGACATTGCATTTTCGTCA
>JBMYRY010000166.1:0-6062 GCA_049602795.1 Bradymonadia bacterium | reverse complement strand
AGAAGGTCGACCAAATCCAGTAAAGACCCACAAGCAACACCAGTGCCCCGAAGATAGGGGACAGCGTACTCCCCTTCTTCTCCTCTTGAAGCTGACGAGTTGCCTTAAGCAACTGCTGAACACCTTCTAGGTCGGGACGCTCTGAATCAATCTGAATGCAAATGGAATCGAGATGCTTTACTGCGCTCTTGATTGCTTTGCGTTCCGTTCTAGACAATTTCTTCCGGGTATTTGCGTCAAGCTGCCCGTCCAAGAGTTCAGCGACCTCTCCGATGGTACCGCGCGCCAACGTGAGCGGGTGGATTGGCACGCTGTCACCTTGAAGCCCTACCAAGGTTGGCAAGATATCTAAGCCAATGACAAACTCCAGAGAGCCATCCTTTCGAGGCACTTCGAACAATCGAAGCGAACGCACGTACCGCAACGATTCATCCCCAATATTTCTTACGTAACTACGGAGGTCTCGTAGAAAACGTTCCAATAGCCCGTAGACATCATGTGCACCAGGCGCTGGACATTGAGCGCCTCCTAGCAACGAGCCAATACGGCGCATGATGATGGCGGTCGCTGCAGAGTCTCCAACTTGAGACCTTACACACTTGCCGGTGTTGGAGGCTTCCATGTACCAAGCCAGTCCCTCAAGGCGCTCCTTAACCCATGATTGAAAACGCTCAGGGGGCGCTTCGCGTGGACGAGGCACCACAACTAGCAACCGTTCAAAAATATTATCGTATTCACCCACAACGCGAATTACTGCGCCGTGACTGCTGTACAGCCATTCTGCGCCTTCCACGGGCTCTTCGTTAAACCGATTGAGATAATCCTCGCCCCGCTCGGTAACGAATCGGCGAATTTGAGAAACAGAGCGTGGGGTATCCTTATACATGTAGGGAAAGGTAACCCATTACAACCGCTACACAAAAGAAAAAAAAGGGCTCACCGAAGTGAGCCCTTTGATAATGCGTCCCCAGCGGGATTCGAACCCGCGTCGCCAGCTTGAAAGGCTGGTGTCCTGGGCCTGACTAGACGATGGGGACACAATGGGCCGCCTGGGACTCGAACCCAGAACCTGCGGATTAAAAGTCCGTTACTCTGCCAATTGAGTTAGCAGCCCAGCCGGAAGACTCTTTTAGCCAAACCGGGCCGCCGTGTCAAGCTATCGAATTAGGCATACCAAACTTTCTTTCAAAGAGGTAGCACAAAAGGAATTCTAACTGAAAACGAAACGGGTTTGACAGTGTAGATTCAAAGAGTTAATTTGACCAGGTTGACGAGTGGTCAGCATTAACTTTATTAAGATCAATGTTTCGCATACCCAATGAGGGGTGGAGCATACCGATTCAGACTGAAGAAACGAAGGTACAACTGAGAGCTAGAATGCGCGCAAGACGTGCACAGCTCTCCGAGACAATCCGAGTGGAATACGCAACGAGGATTGCTCATTACATTAAAGCGACAATGTCGTTTAAACAAGCACGCACGGTGGCGATGTACCGTGCAATACATGGTGAGGTTGACACATCTGAACTAATCGAGACAGCGAAGAAACAAGGGAAAACAGTCTGCTTTCCAATAGCAAGACCGAACGCGCCCCTCGTATTCTCGACTGCTGTACGATGGTCAAAAGGTCGTTTTGGCTTTCAGCCGCACGGACATGAGGTCGCTCTTAAAGAGATCGATCTCATGCTCGTACCAGGTCTCGCATTTTGCTTGAACGGACAACGACTCGGCTTTGGGGGCGGTCACTATGACCGCACGCTTCGCATCTATTCAGGAACCAGTATCGGTCTAGCATACCCTTTTCAAATCTGTGAAACATCGATCGCTACGGATCCGTGGGACATCAGGGTCAATCGAGTTGTCACCCTACCCATGGACTGTAAGGCGGATAGTAAGAGGATTTGAGTTACGATGGACGTATATCTATACATTCTAGGTGGCATCGGTGGTGGCGTCGTATTGGCGAAGCTGTTCCTAGCCCGACCAGGCGGTCTTGCCGATCTCGAAGCGTTGAAAGTCGAACATGCGCGAGACATTGAAGAAACACGACAAGAGGCAGAGAATGAAGCTCGAGAAGAATATCGCAGCATGTCTGCCGCGATAGAAAAGGAAACAAAAGCACTTCGAGCTAAACTAAATGATCGTGAAAAAAAGTTAAGGAAGCGCGAGGAAGCCACCGAATCTAGAAATGAACAACTGAATCGGCAGGAAAAGAGTTCAAGTCGCCGTGAAAATGATCTCACGCGTAGAGAGAAGAAACTTGAACACCAAGAGACCGAGTTAAACAAAGCAACGCAAGAAAGTAGAGACCGATTAGAATCGATTGCCGGACTGTCTCAGAAGGAGGCTCGCGCTATGCTCCTAGATGAGGTTCGCGCGTCCGCTCAAAAAGCGGCGATTGACGAGATTCGTGCATACGAACTTGAGACCAAGGAAGTTGCCGAAGAACGAGCAAGACTCATCGTCAGTGCAGCCATCCAACGTTATGCGTCTGAACACGTCGGCGACCGTACCATCTCAACGGTCCGGCTACCTAGCGAGGAAATGAAAGGACGCATCATTGGCCGTGAAGGGCGAAACATCCGAGCGTTTGAACAAGCAAGCGGTTGCGATGTGGTAATTGATGAAAGTCCAGATACCGTCATGGTCAGTTCATTCAATCCCGTAAGGCGTGAGGTCGCAAGAGCATCAATGCAGAAGCTACTTGCGGATGGGCGTATCCATCCATCACGGATCGAGGAAGTTGTGGAAAGGACCCGCACTGAGATTGATAAAATGGTCCTCAGCAAGGGAGAAGAAGCGGCACTAGAATGCGAGATTATGAATCTCCATCCCGAACTCGTTAAGTTACTCGGTAAGCTGCATTTTGTAGAGACCTTCGCCCAGAACGCACTCAGGCATTCAATCGAAGTGGCGACGCTTGCGGGATTAATGGCCGATGAATTGGGTATGAAGCGGGCTCATATTGTACGTGCCGGACTACTCCATGAGATTGGTCGAGCCGCGGAGCATTCGCAGGAAGGCTCCATCGCGGCAGTAAGTGCGCGGCTCCTTCGCAAATACGGTGAAGCAAAGGGGATCGTCGAAGCCGTAAGTGTCATCGGCGAGGTGGGTAAACAGAAGACTGTTGAGGCCCAATTGGTGAGTGCCGCCAAATCTCTGTCCTCCTCTCGACCGGGCGCACGCCGTGATTCACTCAATAGTTATGTAAAACGATTATCTGATTTAGAAGAGCTAGCCATGAGCTTTGATGGAGTTCAGCAGTGCTTTGCCATCCAAGCAGGCGGCGAAGTTAGAGTACTCGTGGACAATACGCGCATTAACGATCGAGATGCTGACCTCTTGAGTAGCAACATCGCCCGGAAAATAGAACGAGAAGCCGCAGGAAGTGGAGACGTTAAGGTAACGGTGGTTAGAAGCGTCAGAGCGGTTCAATATGCTAGATAACATTAACGGTATACAGAACCGTACTCGTGACGCGAGACTGTAAACCATTGTATTAGGTACCCGGAGAGTATGATGACCCAAGATGAGATTTTTGAAAAAGTAAGAGAAGCCTTTGTGGAGGCCCTTGGGGTTGACGACGACGAAGTGTCACCCGAAAGTAAGATCTTCGATGATCTCGGAGCAGAATCACTTGACCTGCTAGAGATCGTATATCTGCTCGAACATGAATTTGACATTAAGATACCTCGAGATGGCATCGCCGAGCAGAGTAAAGCGGATATTGACGCAACGGATTACGAGGTGGATGGTGTACTCACGCAACTCGCACTGGACAAACTGCGGGAACTTATGCCCGAAGTCCCCCCCGACGAACTCACGCCGGGCTTACTTTCAGCAGACATTCCCAAGCTGTTTCGAGTGCAGACATTCGTCAATATTGTGACCGCTTAATCGTCGTGACCGCGTCCTTCGGCTTCATCGTTCACCCGTTAAGTGGTTTACAACGAAGAATACTAGGCGTTCGTACAATGAATTGGAGCCTCGCCACTGGACGCCCCTGCCCCAATGCATCGCCCAAAGCCATTGCAAGAAATACTTTAGACGCCCAGCGCGAACAGCTAAACGGAACCATTGTTTCATTGCCTGGCTTACCGCACGAATTACTATCCAACCAAACTCGCACCGTAGAACAACTTGAGTCTGCCGCGCAGATCTGTGTCGATAATGGCGCCCAGATAATTGGTCTCGGTGGTGTAGCTGCCATGATTGGAGGACAAGGAAAGGCCTTGGCAAGACGGATATCTGCTCCTGTTACGTCGGGCAATCACATGACGGCGGACACAGCATTCCAAACCAGCTTACGACTCTTGAGCCTAGTCCCCCCTAATCGATGGCGTGTTGCCATTATCGGTCTACCGAGTCCCGTTGGCATCCTACTAGTAAAGCTCCTAGCGCGAACTGGGGTCGACCTAGAAATCGTTGCCCCAACTCTTCCCGAACCCACTCGAAAGTTACTCAAACAACTGACCGAGGATTGGAAGATTGAGATCGAGACCGTTCCGTCCGTTGGGGTCTGCAAGAGCAGAATCCTCATTGCTGCGTCCAGCACAGGCGCGAATGTCCCCTTATCTCAGATTCCGAGTCAGACGGTGGTCGTGGACGTAGCGGCGCCTGAGGACATCAATCATGACCATCCTCGAGATGACGTCATTGTTGTAGATGGTGAATACCTCTCCCCTCCAACGCCATTGAAGGGCAGTCTCTGGCAAAGTGTGTACGGTTACCTCACCCATCAACCCGATACGCTACTGGCTTGCTTTGTGGAACCAATGCTTATCGCCATCTCGGGTCAAACGGACCTCTGTGGGGTTGGGCGCAATTTATGCACCGACAAAGCTTCCACATTAGGAAGACTGGCGGCCCAACATGGATTCCTCGTAGACGCATTCTATCGAAAAGGCGTACCCATCGGAGAATCAGCGATTGAGCGATGCCTTCACCCTTAAGTATGTCTAAGCACAGAGAAAAGGATTTCGGCTTCAAGCGCCTCCATCTCTTCGGCTTCAGCAGGCGACTCGTGATCGTAGCCGATCAAATGCAAAATCCCGTGCAAACTTAAGAATGTGGCTTCATCTAGACAACTCCATCGCTCCGCTCGCTCTCCAAGCGTTGGCTTGAGCCTTTCCAAACAGCCCGAATTCGCTTGCCGCTCTAAAGTCTCCAAACTCAGCACAATGTCACCAAGAACTCGCACCGATGCCCCACCCCGCATCACGGTTGGGCCACCGATCGCCTCTTGACCAAAGCTTAAGACATCTGTGGGTCGATCTTTGTGTCGAAATTCGCGGTTGAGGACTCGGATTTCCTCATCATCGGTCAAAAGAATGCTCAACTCACTGGACTTGAGTCCGAGGACTTCCAACACTCTCTTTACGCGAGAACGATAGCTAGAACCTGCAAATCGACCTTTCGTATGAGAACGGAGGGTAATGGATACACGCGGCATCATAGTGAGTCATCTCGCTCATACGCTTCGATGATCTCCCTCACCAGTCGATGGCGGACGACATCTACAGCTGTCAATTCAACCATTGCAATGCCATCTACCCCCCTCAACAACTGATAGGCATGATGAAAGCCACTCCTCTGATTATGTGGTAGGTCTGTTTGCGTGGGGTCACCTGTGACAACCGCCCTCGACCCCTTACCAATACGAGTCAAGAACATCCGCATTTGTTCCACCGTGGTATTTTGACTCTCATCGAGAATGACAAACGACCGCGCCAGGGTTCGACCACGCATAAAGGCTAGTGGCGCGATCTCAAGCTCATCGGACGACATCAGCTTCGATGTCGGCTCTGGTCCTATCAACTCAAACAAGGCATCAAAAAGTGGTCGAAGATATGGATTCACTTTTTCCACCAAGGTGCCGGGCAAAAAACCCAAACGTTCACCAGCTTCAACCGCCGGTCTCGTCAAAACAATTCGATCGACCTGCCTTGTCTGTAATGCCTTTACCGCAGCCGCCATCGCCAAAAAAGTCTTACCCGTCCCCGCTGGACCACTGCAGAACACAAGGTCCTTCTGCTTCATCATCTCAATAAAATAAGATTGAT
>JBMYRY010000165.1:0-6088 GCA_049602795.1 Bradymonadia bacterium | reverse complement strand
TCCGGTCTCAACGGCTTGCCCGCCCTCACCACCAGCACCCGCTGCACCACCAGAACCGGCTTCTCCACCTGCGCCAGCCTCTCCACCATTACCGTCGTCGCTATCACATGCCCACATGCTCAATACGCACATTAAAATCAAACCTAAACGAAAGACGTTCTTCATTTTCGCTATCTCCTATTCATTCCCGCGATGCGAATTCTCAACACTTCAAGAAAGCTCGGTTGCCTAAAACTTTGCCTTCAACGACTTACCCCGAATATCAGTAAATCAATAATGAGTCACTAGTTTCTTGCGATTATTTTACGGAATGGTTTCGAGACAAATCCCAGCCCATGTATCAATGTCTCGGGACAAACTTCACCCAAATCACAATATCGTTAACTGCCTTCGAAGCGTCACCTAACCCAAAAGACTGTAGATACATTTGGGTCGTCCCATTCGCCACTGGGGAAACATTGTGGGTCAGTTATGGACGCGATATGTTCTTGTGAGCCAACGTGAGAAAGATCGGGTGACTCATGCCAGAATCGAAACCGAATGCTGTGAATGTTCCAATCCTTAGTTGGGCTCCGCCAATGCTTACCAAGGATCACAACGAGCAATACATTCTCTTCTTGGGTGGACATCAAGGCTACCTAATCGACGATGAGGCACAATTAGAAGAGGTTCAGAGGGCTTTCGGAGAAAATGGATATCTTGGCGGGACGCTTGGCAGGCTGGTCACAACCATTGCTTTCCTCTGTGCGGGTGTGACCTGGTATATGGTGGATTCAAGTCACGTCGGCAATGCGTTCATCATGACCTACGCTCTTACGCCCTACGTTTTGAATCGCATTTGGGCGAGACGATTTTTGAATCGCCAAACTGCCTCCCCTAAACGGGTGCACTGCATCACGGAAAAAGGTCCACCCTTTCAACGGATTACCAGAAGATGGGCTTGGTACCAAATCAGTGTCGTGAGCATATTCTCACTCGCTGGGCTCATCATGCTGCCCGAGGTGTTCAATCGCTCGGTTCTATTAGCCTGCCTGCAGGTGAGTCTCATCGCTGGATTGTCATGGCTTTTGGGCGCAGGACCGCTGCGCGTATTGCGAAATCAGAGCAGCGTCTCATGGAATAAGAGCGCTGATTAATTGACCCATAAGGTCTATGCGGCTCATACCTACCTAGGGCACGGTCTAGACGTGGGAGTATGGCGCGACGCGGTGTCTACGTTCCATACCGCCCCCTAAGCCATTACCTTCCAATCCGACGCGGCGCTCGCATTACGCTTGCTAGACAGACTCTAACCCCGAAACAACAAAATAAACGAAGCAGACCATTTGCCAAGGATGGATTGGCGGGTTGCAGGTGAACGTAGATCATCACTCGGCTCGCAGACGGATTGGCAACCATGGACGAGCCAGAATTCGTTGTGTTAGGCGCTTTCCAAGTCAGGTGACTTCAGTTTGCCTTGATTAGCCAATACGTGCACGTTGGTCCCACACCCTTCAAGTGAATCTCTCCCCGAGTCTCAAACTCCATGAGACCCACCAACCCCGAACGAAACGCATCAGAGACGTGAATTCGCCCCGGCTCACCGCTTGACTCTAGCCTCGACGCCAGGTTGACCGACTCGCCCCACATGTCGTAGGCAAACTTTGTTGTGCCAATGACGCCGGCGACCGCGGAACCTCGATGCAAGCCAATGCGTAATTGTAAATCGTGACCAGATTCTTCGCTGAAAGACTTGATAATCTCGAGCATGCCAAATGCGCAGCGAGTGATCCGCTCGGCATGATCAGGTACCGGCTTTGGGAGTCCACCAGCAACCATATACGCATCACCAATGGTTTTGATTTTTTCAACGCCACACTCTTCAATGAGTCCGTCAAAACGCTTGAACACCTCAGCTAACATTGCCACTACGTCATCGGCTGACATCGACCGGGCAAGCGGAGTAAAACCAACAATGTCCGTAAACAGAATGGACACATCGTCATGACGAACCGCCTTGGTCTGCCCAGTCTCTCGCAACTCATTAGCAATTTCATCAGGCAAGATCGCCCGAAGCAACCGTTCTGATTGGGCTTTTTCAACTGATAAAGATGTTTCCGACTGAGCAAAACGTCGGTGCATCATCCCCACCAAAATCAAGGTCAGCACAATCGCAGAAATCGTGGATCCCTGAGCTGCGTGTCGTGCGGCAGTCAGGCTATCATAGAGACCGACTACGGGTTCTAAGTCTAGATACACAAGTTCCAACGCTAAAAAACTAAGCATCGACAACCCAACCAAACTGATCATGTGTATTCGTTCCGACGGTTTAAACACTAAGACGCCCAAAACCGACATGGGAATGAGCCAAAAATGAGTGGGAGCGGTGGAACCGAAGATGACCGAGAAATAGATAGTATTCCCAATCAACACCGTCAGAACGAGCGTCTTTGCAAGTAAGAATCGACCGTCGCGGTTCAGCATAAATCCGAGTCCACAAAGCGCCAAAGCGCATGAATTCACCAAAACCGGCGCCCATAGCCTCATACTCATCAGGAGAATAAGAATCGGAAGTTGCGCCACGGTGAATAGAAGAAGTGTCGCATTCAGAAAGCGGCGATACTTTGTATCGGTATCAAAGGTACGCTCCACGGACTTCTCCCATCAATCAACGAAAACACGACCTGCGCTTTCTCATACAAGGATCGGTTAGGAGGACAATATCCGTCAAGGGTCAATGCGTGCTATTTAGGTGTCGTGCATGCATTGGCAAGTGCCGCGTCGACTGTCGTGGTTTAAGCAACATCGGTACTGACACGTTTTCGAGTCTACTCAATCGGTCTCGGATCTGAATATCGAATACCGGGGATCTTCGACTCACCCCCTAATCTGAAAGGCGAATCAGGATGGGGTCATGGTTTTCGGTCTGGACCAAGCTGGGTCCATGGTGCTTGCAGACCAAAGGCTAGTTGCGCTCGGCTTAGCCGTTGACCGCATCTTTCTTGCCCCAAGCCACGTAGCATGCCCAGGCGGCTATAAGACCAAAGATGACAGCTGCAGCCAAAGGTGGCTTTTGGTCGGGCACAAGGGTTTGCATGTGGTAAATCACACCAAAAAACAACGTAATATATCCTACCGCTGCTCCCTTCGTGACAGTACGCGCCGCGGGCACGTCCAGTCCACGTGCAGCAAACATCAAGAACGCGCCAAAAAGGTTGAACATGGCAACAAGCTCATTATTGCCCTTGCCCACCTTAAGAGCGAGATCGCTGATCTCACCCGCGCCGAGTTTGGCAATGTCTTCGGCGCCCAGAAAAAAACCAATGCCGTGCAATAAGAAAAGCACCGCGCTCACAGTCAATACACTCTTAGGTGTCATTCTCGTCTCCTCTCTCGTCAAGAGCTGTTCTTGCTCCAGGAGGCTCATTCCATATTAAATCGTTGATTGCAACCCTCGCTTACAGAGACGCTTAATATCACCTGTTCAATTCAACCTAATGGGAGACCAAAGTCGGGAGTGAATAGCATCGGCACGAATGAGGTCGGATCAAGGCGTTGTGGAGTTTGAAAAGTCTATTGATCTTTAACACTACGGAAATCAGCTAAGCAACATCACACTCAATCCCCAACCGCTCGGCCAGCCATTGAGCGTGGTGCTGAACCTCGACGCTACCTTTCTTTAAATCTGTCGTCTCGCCATCCAGCGTCACACCAAACGACATATAGTAGGTCGTCTCAATGTCACTCAACTTTGGCTGGAAGATTTTCTTAAGAGGCGCAAGGGTACCCGTTCTAATGCTCTGCCGGAGAGCAGACCCTAAATTGCCCCAATCATATGAAGGAAACATCACCGGCTCTTTGTCAGAAAAATGGACAATACCGGGACGATGACTTTTGAACCGCAATGCTCGCGCTTCAGTCATCACACACACTTTTTTGAGTGCGGGTCCCAGCGTCTCGGCTTGGGCAATGTCTGTGTAAGACGGCTTCCACGTTGGCTCATCGGGCAAAAGCATTGGATCATCGAAGACCGATGCTCGCTGCTTCGCCATGAAAAGAGCAAAGAGCAATACCGGTATAACCAGAATGAGTTCGAAAATGTCCCAGTTACTCACCTGTCCTCCAGACGCGGTTCAGGCATCAATCCGTTGGTGACAACCTAGCACCAAAAACAAGCGAAGTCCCCGCTCAAATAAAAACAGTGCAACAGGGGATACGCACGGGACTTAGAATACAGCTAAGAAGGCAGGAAACTCGGTCTCTAGCCCGGGTCTAAACTCGTAGGCAGACTTTCATTCGATGGCATGAAAGGCGCCTAGCTTAAATTCAATGCTGTTAACTGATGTCGGATTTGGGCACCTAGCCTCGTTGAATAGCGCAATAAAGTGGACCAAGTTACCAATGATACTCATGGTATCAGTACTGGGTCCTCGACTTGTGTCCAAGGGACTGACCTGTTACATGATGACGAAGATCGACTGCTTGCATTGACTTCAGTCGTTCGGGGGTTCAACCGGTTTCCTCACGGGCAAAAGAGAAGGGGTTTTCTATGTCTCGTCACTATCATTCACTACTCAAACGCTATGTGCTCTGTAACCTGCTCTTTGTTTTTCTTGCTGGTTGCCCAGTCAATGAGCGGACCGAGAGAATGCAATCGGAAACCATGGACACTGAACTCACATGTGAAATGGGATACGTGGAAATGGGTGGTGAATGTGTTCCCAATGTCGACCGTGACGAGGATCGGGACGGCGTTCCTGACACGTATGACAACTGCCCCACCATCGTAAATGCGCACCAACGGGATTGTGACCTTGATGGTGTAGGCGATGACTGTGACGAAGACTATCCATGCGGTGCAACCCTCGTCGGTGAGGTGACGACGGTGACCGACTTGGATGTAGGCGTGATCAACTTCAGTGGCGGTCTCATACGGCTTTTACCGAGTGGTAACGTCACCGAGATTGACGAGATTGGTTTTTACCGCATGCCCATTAGCGTGGGTGAACACACCGTCCAAGTCTTTGATCCCGTCGATATTCTCCGAGCGCAGTTAGACGTTGGCGAAGCCCCAGATGACGGGACCGAATCGCCAGAGAATATGGACGAAAATCAGGACAACCCACCACCTGAAAACGCTGCATCAGACTCAGACGCCAATGAGACCAATACAGACGACTTGAGCATCCCTGCGGGCGTTGAACCCGTGGCTGAGAAAGATGTGGAGATCACTCTCTTCGATATGAATCAACAGGTCACCTTGAACGTATTGGTTGGTGGTATTGGTCGGTTGGTCGGCGTTGTCTGTTTGAATGACCGCGACGACTCTGAAGCCGTCCATGGTGGCATAGCAATCACTGTTGAACCACTCGCCGGTGGAGAACTCCAGACCACCTATTCTGCAGGGAGTGGCTTCTTCGAGTCCCCACCACTGCTATTTGGAGAATACTATGTGAATATCGATTTTGAAGGGTATGAGCCGGTATATATAATGACCACCATCGACCGGCTGGGGGTAAATTTCTTAGACCCAAGCAATGACGAAGTGTCAATGAACGCCAGCGATCGATGTGATGTGACCTTAAGGTCTTTTGACAGCTTTTAGTCCCCTCTCCATCTGACGACAAGCCCCGCCACATTGAGTCCACCGGTGGAGACGACCACCACTCATAGACGCGCATGCGCGAAGATCACGCCTGAGCGCCCATTATGAATGTGAACGCCTCGCTACCGCCTGTGTCATAACTCAGGGCCTTAAAGACATGCGCTTCACCGCTCTTTGCGCCACCGGAGCTGATTCTATTAGAAAGACACGCCGAGGGTCATCTCAGGCAGAACAACAATCTCGTTCGCAGCCATCACCAGCGGTGCTGCGCCGACTCGAAGCTGAAACCCGGTATTTTTTTGATACCGATACCCGATAAAGCCTCTCAATGCATTCCGAGTCTTCCAGTCGGTTTCACAGATCTCATTTGGACAGTCCTGAACGGTGTGAGCGAAGGTGGCCGCACCAAGAACTAGCTCAACGCCGTGCCGAGCTGTGCTCGTCGCTGCTTCTGCGATCATGACGCTTGAACTTAGGGACCCCAAGAGCATCGATCCGCCCATG
>JBMYRY010000164.1:0-6090 GCA_049602795.1 Bradymonadia bacterium | reverse complement strand
CTTCATCTCCACCCGTACCAGCGCGGATTTCCAAAATGACGTTTTTTTCATCATTTGGATCTTTGGGCAGAAGCAGTAGTTGAAGCGTCTTCGTTTCTTCTTCGATATTTTTTTGAAGCGTTTCGATCTCAGCCCGAGCCATTTCAATCAGCTCCGGATCGCTCTCTAATTCGATGATCTCGTTGGTTTCTGCCAGAGCGGCTTGCTCGTCCTTGATTTGACGATAGCATTTTACAATGGGTTCTAAGTCCGAAGACTCCTTTGCAATGCGTTGAAAAACTTTCGGATCTGCATAGATCTCGGGGTCACTCATTTGAGCCGTTAACTCATCGTAACGCCGGCAGAGTTCTTCGAGTTTTTCTTTCATGCGTAAGGCACCCTAATCGTGCGAAGCGTTTATTTTCCGCGCTGACCAAAACGACGACGGAAGCGCTCAACACGTCCTTCAGTATCAAGCATACGCTCTTTACCGGTGAAGAATGGGTGAGTGTATGCACTGATATCAATGGGCAATACATAATGTTCTACACCATCAATTGTTCGTGTTTCATTCGACTTCTTAGTCGAACGAGTAATAATCTCATGCTCACCATCCACAAATACTACTGGATGTAACTCTGGGTGAATTTCTGCTTTCATCTCGTCCTCTCTAATGTGCGAACGTATACTGGGTGGCGGACTATATTGATCTTCCGCTCATTGATCAAGTGATTCATGTCATCAATTGATCCCCGCTTATTCATGGTGTCCTTTAATTTAACCGGACATCGACTCCAAAAACTCTTGGTTCGAGTCGGTCTTACTAATCTTATCGAGCATAAACTCCATGGAGTCTACAACGTTCAGTGGGTGCAGGAGCTGTCGTAAAATCCAGACTCGGTTCAGATTCGCTTCATCCATGAGAAGCTCTTCTTTACGAGTGCCTGATTTATTGATGTCAAGACATGGGAAAATACGCTTTTCCATCAGCTTTCGATCAAGGTGCATTTCGCTGTTACCTGTACCCTTGAACTCTTCGAAGATGACTTCGTCCATTCGGCTACCGGTGTCTACGAGTGCAGTTGCGATAATCGTCAAGCTGCCACCCTCTTCAACATTTCGTGCAGCACCAAAGAAACGCTTCGGGCGGTGCAGTGCATTTGAGTCAACACCACCGGAAAGGATTTTTCCGGAGGGAGGTACTACAGTGTTATAGGCTCGCGCGAGACGCGTAATTGAGTCGAGGAGGATGACGACGTCCTTCTTGTGCTCAACGAGTCGCTTTGCTTTTTCGATCACCATTTCCGCGACCTGGACGTGGCGCTGAGCAGGCTCATCAAATGTTGAACTCACGACCTCGCCTCTGACCGACCGTTGCATGTCTGTTACTTCTTCAGGTCGCTCATCGATGAGCAGAACGAGAAGTGAGATGTCTGGGTGGTTTGTAACAAGTGCATTGGCGATGTTTTGCAGAAGTACCGTTTTACCAGCGCGCGGTGGAGAAACGATCAATGCACGCTGACCTTTGCCGATTGGGCTGAGTAGGTCAATGATGCGAGTGCTGTAGTTCTTTGCGTGGTATTCAAGCACAAGACGCTCATCAGGATAGAGTGGCGTCAAGTTGTCGAAAAGAATCTTCTGTTTTGTCGCCTCAGGTGATTCGAAGTTAATCGTTTCGACCTTGAGCAGAGCAAAGTAACGCTCGTTATCTTTAGGTGGTCGAATTTGACCAGCGACGGTGTCTCCCGTTCTAAGACTAAACCGTCGAATTTGCGACGGAGAAACGTAGATATCGTCTGGTCCTGGCAAATAGTTGTAATCAGGTGCTCGCAAAAAGCCAAACCCGTCTGGCAGGATCTCTAGAACACCCTCGCCAAAAATTGGCTCATTGTTCTTTGTCTGCTCATTCAAGAGCGCAAAGATTAGCTCCTGCTTGCGCAGTACAGAGCTATCGTCGATACCCATATCTCTTGCCATTGCGGCAAGTTCAGAAATTTTCTGCTTTTTGAGTTCCCTCAGGTTCATTAGTTCGACCTCGAAATTCGTGTCCGTCCTTGTGCGGAGGAAGGTGAAACCAGAGCTAGCGTACGATTTCGTATTGGCATTCAACGAAAAGGTGGGCTTGGTTTCGGTTAAAACCACGTGGCTGACTCTGATGAACCAGCGACGGGCGAGATATAGTTCTGAATGTTTTAAATGTCAAGTTGTTTGTATTTCGTCCACGCTCGGTGTCATATGTCTAGCCTGAACACCGTAGATTTGATCAGTAGATTGGGGAGCATGATTTTGAGTGATGACACCTATACGACTGCGAAATCTTTGACCCAGCTTTTCGAAGACGTCAAAGAAGGATCGATTTCTCCGCGGCACGCGATTGACCAGTTGATGCTCTTGAAAGGCTTCCAAAAAACTGAACATGCAACCACCGATACTGATCGATTTTACCGACGCGGGATTCCGGAAGTGATATACGGCGAAGGCAAATCTGCAGCTCAGATAATCGAGATACTTTCTGTTCTATCCTCTCAGCAGCAATGTGGTTTGGTGACTCGCCTCGATGAGGCTAAAGCTCAAATTATTCAACGAAAATTTCCAGACGCAGTGTATCAGGAGGCTGCTCAATGTTTGCGATTAGGTGCCCCGATTAAATCTGAACATATGCTTGGAAAAGTGTGTGTGGTCTCTGCGGGGACAAGCGATTTGGGTGTAGCTGCAGAGACGCGTTTTTGTCTTCACGCGTTTGGTAATGAAGTAGAGGAAGTTCGAGACCTCGGGGTAAGTGGTTTGCATCGTTTGACCAGCATGCTTCCACTTTTTCGGTCGTGCCAAGTCATCGTTGCGATTGCGGGGTTTGAGGCAGCTTTGCCAACGGTACTCAGTGGTTTGATTGATCGACCCATTATCGCGGTACCAACGAGCGTCGGATATGGAGTGAGCTTTGGAGGTATCACCGCTCTTTTGGGCATGCTCAGTTCTTGCGCGCCAGGAATCACAGTGGTCAACATCGACAATGGTTTCGGCGCCGCTTACGCTGCGACCTTAATGAATCGGAAGTCGTTACATGCCTCGTAAAATTGTCTATATCGACGCCTTCGCTGGTGTATCGGGCAACATGTTGCTTGGTGCATTCTTCGATTTAGGTGTTGAACAAGAAGAATTTGTCGCCGCCCTAAGATGTCTAAATCTCGATCAATGGTCTTTGTCGTCGGAGCGTGTGCTTAGGCAGGGTATTTCAGGGATCTGTGTTTCAATTCAAGGTACGGGCAGTTCAACATCGAGAACTCATCGTGATATCCAGGCTCTGATTACTCGATCTACCTTGGCACCGCCAGTTAAGCGAGATGCCTTAGCTACGTTCGAGCGGTTGGCTGAGGTGGAAGCAGCGATACATGGTGTCCGTTCAGAAAATGTTCATTTTCATGAGGTAGGCGCCCTCGATAGTATCATAGACATTGTTGGCGTGGCCTGGTGCTGTTGGCATTTAAAGATTGATGAAATTCAGTTTTCTGCTCTACCTGCTTCCCGTGGATTTGTTCATTGTGATCACGGTCAGTTGCCTTTACCTGCCCCGGCGACCCTGCGCTTGCTAGAGAACCACGAATTATGTGCCTCGCCACACAACTTTGAGTGGGTGACCCCAACTGGTGCGGCGCTGATGACAACTTTGGGCGTTCAATGTGTTGACTTCCCAAATGGACATCTCAGTGCCGTGGGCACAGGAGCGGGCTCGAAAGACCCTACTACTCGACCAAATCTTTTGAGAGCATGTGTTTTTGTCGTAGCAGATAGCCCCTCATCATCTCAGACTGTAAGTCTAATTGAGACAAATCTTGATGACTGCACGGCCGAAGAAGTGGGGTTCTTACTCGAACAACTCTGGCAAGCGAAACCTTATGATGTGTGGACAACCGCCATCACGATGAAAAAAAATCGACCAGCCCAAATGGTCTCGGTGCTCTGTGAGCCGGCTCAAAGAGTCGAGATTGAGAGCTTATTATTTACTCATTCCACCACCTTTGGGGTTAGATGTCAGACCTTCCAACGCACGGCGTTGGCTCGAGAAAAACGGCGAGTTGATACACCTTTTGGTGTCATTACAGTTAAGGATGGTTTTTTGGAGGGCAGACTTATTAAGTCGATGCCTGAATACGAGGAATGTGCGAAAGCCGCTCAGGATCATCACGTCTCAATACGAGCAGTGTTTAATGCAGTTCAGGAAGCATCTAAATGACCGATATGCCTTTGTTTTCAGTTCAGAGCCGTACAGAGCGCCCTCTTGCTGATCTTTTACGTCCCGATCGCCTAGATGCAATGGAAGGCATTTCGTCTGAGTTGGGTTGGCTGCGTCGAATGTATGACCAGAAGGTTGTTTATAATTTGCTCATCCACGGACCACCAGGAGTCGGCAAAACGACTTTAGCGCGCTGCCTTTTTCGAAATGCGGATACGCCATGGTGCGAGTTGTCAGCAGTGTCATCGACGCTTAAGGACCTCAAGCCAATTCTAAAGCAAGGTCGCCAGCAATTCGAGACCACCGGGCGGCCTATGGGTCTATTCATTGATGAGATTCACCGATTTAACAAAGCGCAACAGGACGCACTGCTGCCCTTCTTAGAAGAGGGGAGCAGTGTATTAGTGGGTGCAACCACCGAAAATCCTTCCTTCAGTGTCAATCGTGCACTCCGAAGTCGAATGCGGTTGATGAAATTGAAGGCGCTGACCAATGCTCAACTGGTGTCAATTCTGAAACGTGCTTGGGCTGACGATTCGTTGTCATCCTTTCGAGCTGTGATTGAGGCAGATGAGATAGATTTTGATTGTATTGCTCAGTGCAGTCAAGGTGATGCGAGGCGCGCATTATCGCTTCTTGAATTTGCGCTTCAGACCGGTACCCAACTCAATCGAGAAGGCATTGAATCCATTCAAACAGAGCCTATTCTTAATTATGATAAGGCTGGTGATGCCCACTATCAATACGCGAGTGCGTTGATTAAAAGCATGCGGTCAGGAGATGAACGCGATGCCGCATATTGGTTACTGCGATTCATTGATGCGGGTGGCGATCCGCAATTCGTTTTTCGTCGTCTCGGTATTTTTGCAAGTGAGGATGTCGGTAATGCTGACATTAACGCTTTGCAATTAGTGGATTCAGCAGCACGACTATTTGATAGAATCGGGCGGCCCGAGGGGGATTATCTTTTGATGCAGGCTGTGATTTATCTCTCAAGAGCACCGAAGTCTCGAGAGGTGGTTAATGCGATTGCCCAGACGAGGTCTCAGATTCTCGCAGAACCCGATCGAATTGTGCCCGAGCATTTGATGCCGCGGTCACCGTCAAAAAACTAGCGTGCCTTCGACTCTGCAGCGTCTTTGAGTAGCTTCTTAAGTGATTTCTTTTCTGCCTCGGTCAGTGAAGCGGTTGAGAGTTGATCACTCTTAGGGGGCAGAAGCTTGAAAATCGTTTTTTTGATTCGAGGAATCAGGGTTTTGAACACCGAGTCTCCAGGTAGTTGCTCAGCGATATTCAGCGCATGATAGCTGCGAGCAAAGGGTTCTATGCCCGGCGATTTCATCTGTTTTGCGGCAGCGATTTGTCCAGCCGCGTAGGTCAGTAGCTCCTCTGCAGTTAATTGGTCGAATGACTTCACTTGATTGATGAATTCCAATGCCACGAGTGGTTCGTTTTGAGTGAGATGAATCTCTGCTCGAGAGAGCCAGAGTGAATTGGATTCCGGATACGCCTTGTGAGCAGCGTTGAGGAGTTGGTTTGCGAGTTCTTTTTTGCCTAAACGCTTTATAATGTCGAGCATCGCAAGTAGCGAAGTGTCAGAGTTGAATTGATCGATTGTCAACGTTTCGAGCGGGAGTTCCTTGGCGTATTTTGTTAAACTCTGCCGCACCTGATTGATCTGTGTTGTTGGAGAAAACCGGTCTTTAAAATTCGGCTCCCATTGGGCGACATTGTACAATCGACCAACCGCTTCAATGTATGCGTTCATACGACGCTTTCCGTCTGTCTCCTTCTGGAGTTCAGAAAGTGTGGCGATACCAATCAGAAAATTTACTTCAGCTCGGTGTGTTCGATCTTTCTCCAGAGGAAGAAGCATTTTC
>JBMYRY010000163.1:0-6135 GCA_049602795.1 Bradymonadia bacterium | reverse complement strand
GCTATAACTCCAGAATCGATTTAAAGAGAGATGAACATAAAAACAGCACAACGGCGCGACTTTCATCTATCATTTAGATCAAGCCCGCACGCGGCAGACTATCAGGTAAAGTGGCGACAGTGAAGAGCGGAAATAATTCAACGAACCTGGTTCAACTGCTTGTAAACATCGCCATGGATACGGCACACAACAGATGCGAATTGCTCAGATGGTGTGACCAGATCGCGGCATCAACGACGGACGAACATGCGCCGTTTTTTTCCTATCTTGAGCCCGATGGAAGTCATCTTTTATACAACCCCCAAACGCTTGAACTACACGTCAAAAAAGCCGGTCAAAAAAGCGTATCCGATTCGATTACGCGAAACGAGTTAGACACGCTGATAAGCGAGTTTTTGACGTTGGTTGGCGCTAACGTGACCGACCTTACCACTCTACCTAAACGTCTCCGAAGATTGCTAACCTGGCGCGGTCTGAGACCATCCGTAGATGTATCGTCAACCGAGAGCGTCATCACGTCTCGACATCTATTCTACCGAATCAGTTGGCGGCGCTATTTTAGACCGCCGTCCATGATCCATCAGATAAAGGACTCACTTCTAGTGACCTCGTCCACCGACACCCACAAACTGATGCTCAAAACGGGTCGTCATCGCCAAACATTCGAAGGGTACTGTCTATCGGACAATGATGGTCGAATATTTTTACTGAATGAGGAGCAGTTGAGTTTACTTAACACCCAAGACCAAACTGTTTGGACAAGAGCGCTCGACTACGACGACCTTTCTAGTGAGTTGGTCAGTACAAAGGACAGTGTATTCATTCTGGACCGAGATATGCTCATCATGCTGAGCCTGACGGACGGAAAGAGACTGCGGACAATAAGTGATTCAGTGCACACCTTTCAGGTGGAACCTGAATGGGTATTCACATTGACGACTGAAACCAACATTACCATTCGTCGCACGCACTTGTCATCGACTGATCACAGGGACCAAATAGAGACTCCGGGACATTTGCACGCGTATCATTGGACCAAAACACACCTATTTGCGTTCATTGGCGCTAAGGACGAAGAGAGGTGCGATCGTCTACGCCTGGTATCATTAAAGACGTTTCAACATTTTGACCTGAACCTCCCGCAATGCAAGCACGTCTGCACCAAAGTACACATGGATCAAGCCTACATCTTGTTGTCACTGCTAAACGAAACGTATCTGCTCACCGTAAACCTCCAGCAGGCTGGACACACACTGGTGCCCGTGCCCATAAGGGAACAGCTTTGCGGTACCATCGAAACCGATGCGCTTATGTTCATCGTGACAACCAGAACGCATAAAATGATAGCACTCAAGTTACCGACACCCGCAATCGCTTGGTCTCAATCTTTCTTTGAGACTCCGCTTGAACAATTAGAGCAATCGGTTGCGCAGAACGAATACCTCATTGTCCCTGGAGGCCACGCTACACTCGTTGACCTCAAGACCGGACGGTCACTGGGCGTTATCGATGACCCTTTGTTCGAAAATGCCCGCCCAATCAGGACTTTGGGACGTGAAATCCTCATGCAAGACGAAACTGGTTATGTTGGATACTTCGAGTTCCGGGGCTTCATTGGCGAGTTAGAGGATAAGGGCGATTAAGGGTCAAATCCCCAGAAAGAGGCGTCGACCAAAGGCCGGAGCCACATTCGACTGACGAATGTGTACAACTGCTTTTTCAATATCGTACTCAAGCCGACGATATTCAAATTGTTTCGTGTCCAGGTCAATGACGCTCCAGCACGCTCGGCTATCATAATCTCGTGGTTGACCTACGCTACCCGCGGAAATAATATATTTGTGGTCGTCATTGAACTCAAAGCGAGTCCTAAGCACTTCCACTGCCCCAGAGGCTGTGTAGCTGAACGCCTTACATAAATGCGAATGTCCCACAAAGGTGAACTTCGCTTGCGCGTCATAATCAACTCTCATCCCATCAACCTGCCCAATGTTGAAAAGATACTCAAAGGCTTCAAGCTGTGGCGGTACCCCATGACAGAACCGGACCTCACCGCGACTTGCCTCAAAGGGTAATCCTGCCAACCACTCGAAATTTTCGGTAGACACAAGCCGCTTATGGATTTCGAGAGCATCTCTGGCAGAGCGCCGGTAATAATCGTAATCCATACGACCTGTCATCGCCGCATCATGGTTGCCAACAACCACTGCATCAGCCCGTTCGCGAATCAAATCACAACACTCGTTTGGCTTGCCACCATAGCCCACGATGTCTCCTAGGCAGGCTAAGTAATCAATACTTTGACTGTCCACATCGTCCAAGACGACCTGCAACGCCGGCAAATTTGCATGAATGTCTGTCACTATTCCGATTCGCACTTACAGCACCCTCAGCCTCTATCCACAGTTCAGACTAGCCTCGAAACCGCCCCGTTTCAAATCTCTTTCTTTAAAAATGCAGATCACTCGCCAAGACCGGAGAGCGTCAGCGCAATTCGGTCACCAAACTCCAGTTCAGAAAAGAGGTTCTCAAAATTTTCCGTTTGACCAAGCGCTGCCTGAATACAGCCTTGTGAAGCCTCGTCAGCAGCTAATTCTTTAAACTGAGCCAAACTGCCCGGATTTGCCTTTTCAACCGCTGTCAGTAAATAAGCAACGCGAATTGCACTCTCCGCATCGATTGAAACTCGAGCGAGAGCAGGCTTGGCAATTGCATCTCCAAAATGAACAGCACTCAATGCAAGTGCCTCCCATTCGGACTCTTCGGGATCCAAGATCATCGCAAGAAGAGGGTTGATCACTCGCTCATCCAATGACTCAATCAGAAATAATGCCGAAGCAAGCCTCAGTCGATGTGAGTCCGCAAACACGCCACCTCTGAACGAGGCATGAAACTGTTTCGCTACTGGCAACAGTGCGGGCAGGAGTTCCGAGAGTTCATCGGCGCCCATGCTCTCGATCGCTGTAAAGACATACTCGAATTCCTCTTTAGCACCATTGTTCACTAGACCGAGCGACGCACTGAGCCGCTCGTCTTCATTGTTTAGCTGTTGGACCAAATCAGCATTCGAAACACCAGCCAAATCGGTTTCGACCATCGAAACTGTAGGACGCTCAAATGACGCTAATTCACGAAGATTAATCCCTCCGATAGAGGCTACTTCTAACGCATCAGCAAGACTAATCTCGATGGAATCATCCAACGGTCTAACTTCATCGTCGAGCGCAATATCTCCTCGGTCTAATGCCTGACTTGCTAACTCTTCCACCTCCGCATCCAGCGCGATGTCCAACGTCTGCGCCCGGTTCAACAACCGATCCCAGGTCTGTGCAATTTGAACCACATCAAGCCCATTGGAACGTATTCGAAGATTAACCTCCACAAAGTTGTCAATCACCATCGACAAATACGCACGCTCGTCGTCGATGTCTAACACCGACAGAGCCAGTTCGATGTTTGAAGCATCTACCGGTAACCCAAATTCCGTCGCCGCCAAAATCACTCGATGCTGAATGGAACGCCACCAGTCGAGAGGAAAGCCCATGTGTCCCCAGAGTGAGAACCCTCTAGATGCCTCACTCCAAAACTCAATGATGCCAAGAGCAAGCAATGCATCCGCTGCCGAGGTGATGTCTGAGAACGAGTCCCGTTCAAAGCTATGGGAGAGTTCTCCGTGAGTTGAGCCCTCTTCCCTCAGCCGCTCAAGTGCACGTTTACTCTGCTCCTCGGTCACCGCTTCAAGCTTCCTTCGAAAAGCAGTCATGTTCGCTTCGTAGGGAAATCGATATTCAGCGAATAAACATTGAGCGCCGTCTTCCGCACGCAGATCGAGCTGAACAACGAAATCTGCTTCAAGCAAGTTAAACACATCGTCAGCAGCAGAATCTCGCTCTAATGCCCAAAACAAGCTACCCGAGGTTTCGTCGTCCACCATTACGGTGAGCGTGCACACGCTGCCCTCATCGAAGACGTGCAATTGAGGCACCACTCTAACTGGTCGATTATTCAGCTGCCCGATCATGGCCTGGCTCAATTGCGAACTGAGAACGATCCCGGTGTCGGCAACATGAATTGCATGCTTCGCACGCTCCGTCTCAATCTCTTCATCAAGCTGTTCGGCGTCTTGGGGCATAGGAGGACGCGAATGCGCTTCTAGCTCCTCGCTGTAATCTGCCGCAAGTTCGACACTGCCCGTCGTAAACCGCTGTCGAGGTTCCCCCACTTCATCCGCTGCTGGTCCCTCGTCAATGTCGATCTGCTCCATTTCTCCGGTGACGTTCGCATCAATCGCGTCGGGTGATGAGTCAAACTCAACTTCATCGACATGCATCACGCTCGAAGACGCATCCACATCATCGGCGTCAACGTCAGCGTCACGCTTCTCTTCCACTCCATCAACCGAAGATGCCTCGTCCAATCGTTCTGTCGCACCATCGAGTCCATCTGAGGCAGCGTTATCGGAATCAGAGCCATCTAACGAGGAACCTGAGCCATCTAACGAGGAACCTGAGCCATCTAAAGAGGAACCTGAGCCATCTAAAGAGAAACCTGAGCCATCTAACGAGGAACCTGAAATCTCCATAGAAGCGTCTGCTTCATCGCCCAAAGCGTCCGAAACGTCAGCCGAACTCTCCTCAGTATTACTTTGTGCAGCAATGTCGGCTAATTCCGGTTGGGATCCAGAAGAAATAGACTCAACGCTCTCCATCTCATGGGAGGTTTCGGACACTTCACTCTCGAATTCAACAGCCTCGCTCTTTTCTTCCAACTCATCTTCAGCATCCGTGGGCACTTCTAAGACTGAATCAACGCTCTCGAAATCCTCCTCGAAGCTCCCTTGGGACCGACTGTTTTCTAATGATTCAGCTACACCATCAGGCATTACAATTGATTGAGTTTCTGACCGCTCATCCAATGCAGCCGCCAACAAACCGGTTGCAGCCGTTGCATCACGTAATTCAAGTTCTTTGTTGGCTTCAAACTCTCGTTGAGTCGTAAGAGCATCGACCGTACCGTTGATTCCCTCTGAAGGCTTTGGCTTAAGACTCTGACCAAGTGCATCCAACTCATTCCTAGCATCTTCAAGCTCTCCAGACTCTTCGCCGACAAGTTCAGCCAACAAATTGAGCGTCTGAGACCGTTTTACTACGGACCGAGCCTTCGGAGCGTCTCCAAACATCTCTTGATAGCTATCGTCGATGTCTAGGCTTGAGAAATCACTCTCGCCACTACGACTTGACGATGTCGTTTCACCCAACAATTGCTTCAATTCTGTTCTGCTGCCGACCAAAACAGGCTCGAATACATACCGAGGCACATGGGCCCCTGGCGCGGCAGCCACGGACGCTAGAAAATCGGCTCTAATCGTCTGAGCGCGATGCCTTTGGGCAGTGGGAACAAGTAAAAAGAACTGACGACGTTGAGGGCAGTGAAACGCGAGTGCTTCCTCGGCAATGTGCCTCCAATTACACGATGGACAAACACATGTGTTGAGAGCAGAGAATCCCTCATTCAGAAAAGATGATACGAGGCTGCTGTCCGTTTCCGCATCGATTGACCGATAGACCGAACTACCAAACCAAATTCCGCAACCACCGCACCAAACCGTTGTAGCTTCGGATGTTGTTCTGCCCGTCTGACCACTATATGGTGTTTCCATATCCAAATTCCCCTTAATCAACGGGGATTCTATATCATGTGACAATCGCTTGGTCACCATCAAAACGCCTAATAGGCTTCGCGGCGACTCGAGGAAAAAACCCGATTCGTTACCGTATCAATATTAAACTTTTTGGTTGACGCCGACAAACTTCGACGTATAATACCAACCCTGTTCGACTTTCATTGCGTTTAGTGCGTTTGATTGTTGACCGGAAACCTGTTCGGGGATCGTCTAATGGCAGGACCGCGGCTTCTGGTGCCGCTTATCTAGGTTCGAATCCTAGTCCCCGAGCCAACATAAGGGTTGTGGCCCGTTCGTCTAGCGGTTAGGACGCTGGCCTCTCACGCCGGTAACACGGGTTCGAATCCCGTACGGGTCACTTACTCCCTTTTTGACCATCAGGTTGGTGAGTCGCACACGATGCGGGCCTGAAGAGGTTGCAAAAAAGCCCCAATTACGGGGCTTTTTTCGTT
>JBMYRY010000162.1:0-6168 GCA_049602795.1 Bradymonadia bacterium | reverse complement strand
AGACCCCCTTCTGCGGCGGTAATGAGTGTGTTGAGTGCTTGGCGGACACCGACTGTCCAAGTGAAGCTGGTAGCAATCAAACCCTCTGTTTCGAATACGGCTGTGTCGAGTGTCGAGAGAATTCGGATTGCGCCGATGGACTCGCGTGCTTCAATAATGCGTGTGTCGAGCGAGCGCGGAACGTAACGTGCGCTGAGCCGAATCAGTATACTATCGGGCAGGTCATTCTGGGGGACTTAGTAGGCTGGGAAGATACCTATTCAGGGAGTTGTAGTTCAAGCTTTGAAGCCCTTCGACCTGAGACGGTCTTCGAATTCACTGCTGAGCAAACGGGCGAAGTGTGTTTAAGCCTTAGAGATAGTGATTTCGATTCTTTGATGTATGTCCGTGAGGCACCGGCAGATTGTGACTCCGACGTACCAGGAGCGCCGACTTGCTTGAGCTTCTGCGAATCCGATGATGCCGAAGTAGACTGTAATGACGACAATCGTGCAATCACGGATAGTAGCAACTCAGCGATTAGTCTCGAAATCACGGAAGGTAAACGTTATTACGTGTTCGTTGACCGATACGGTAGCCAGAGTGATCAATCAACGACGGCCTTCAAGCTCGCTAGCTCCTATGGTGCTTGTGCGCAGAACATTCCACCTCAATGTGATGATAGCGGTGACTGCGAAGCAGGTCTTGAATGTCTCCTCGGGTTCTGCACGGTATCGTGTAATTCCGCGATTGGTGAAGAGTGTCCAGAGCGCCTTCAGTATTGTCTCGCCGACGTTTGCCAACCCATTGTCTGCCTTGAAGATAATGACTGTGGCTTTGGCGACACGTGTGAAGTCAACGCTGAAGATCCTGGGCAAAACCGCTGTGTTGATTGCCAAGCCGATACCGACTGCTTCGGTAGCGATGTGTGTGTCAACAATCTCTGCGAGGAGTGTGGTACCGACCTCGACTGTGCAAGCGGTAACTTTGGCAATCGATTCTTCTGTGCAGACAATCGATGCGAAGAGTGTGTTGAGTCTAGTCAATGCGCATTTGGTCTTTGCGGGCGGGACAACAGTTGCGTTCAGTGCCTCACCGATGAGGATTGTGGCAGCCAGTTCTGCGTGAATGAAGTCTGCGTTGAATGTAGCGAAGCTGCGGATTGTGCTGCAGGTTTCGGCTGTAGTGCGAACGGCACATGCAACACCTGTGCTGAAGACAGTAACTGCACTAATGGGCAGAGTTGTGACACCGTGTTGGGGGCATGCGTGGATTGTGTTGGGGATGATGACTGTGCCATGGGCGAAATCTGCCTCGATGCACTTTGCATTGCACCTGCGGCCATCGGTACCTGTGATATGGCGACACCTCTAGTGATTGGTGAACGAGCGATTGGTGATACCTCGCTCGCAATGAGTATCCATGGCGCTGATACGGGTGTTGACGCGATGGACGACTGTTCGGGAAGCGATGGCGCTGGTCCTGAGTACGTATTCTCTATCGTACCGACGGAAACGGGTACTGTGTGCATCAGCACCGATGGTTCGTCTTACGACTCCGTCCTGCACCTCCGAGCTGCCGACTGTACCGATCCCTCAACTCAGGTTCAGTGTGATGATGATGGCGGAGAGGGGACTCGCTCTACACTGGCGGTTGATTTGACGGCGGGTGAAACCTACTACCTCTTTGTCGACGGCTTCGGGATGTCGAGTGCGGGTAATTTCACCCTCACAAGTTTCTACAGCCCGAATGGGAACTGTGACGTGATTCCAGAGTGTGCCAGTGATGATGAGTGCGGAGGCATGCAACGATGCACTGACGGGCGCTGTGGACAATTCTGTACTGAAAATAGTCAGTGTGAGTTTGGCAGTCTGTGTCTTGTCGACGGTGTGGAAAGCAATGGCGAAGAAGGTGCATGTGTAACCGTTGATTGTCGAGAAGACGTACATTGTGGTTCTGGGAGCTGCTTGAACTTCCAGTGCGTTGATTGTGTGAATGATTCTCAATGTGCCTATGACGAAATCTGTGGTGATGCGAATGAATGTGAACGTACCTTTGCATGCCAGTTACAAAACACTGGTTCTGGTACACCTTGCATGGCGAACGAAGAGTGCGGTGCGGACGAAGCCTGTACTGACGGTGTCTGCGAGCGCACGTTCGATTGTACAATCACAACAGACCCTCAGACCGGGGAGACCAGCGACAATTGTCTTGAGTATGAGGAATGTCGAGCCGTTTCCGAGGATAACGCAACCGTGGGGCAGTGTGTCTTCCAAGCTGGGTGTCGAAGCCGAGAAGCGTGCTTCTTTGAAGAGGATGCAGAGCCAGGTGCGCCGGGCGCATGTGTCTTCGTTGAATGTAGCACGAATGACGATTGTTTCTTCTTTGAGCCTGCGTGTGTTGAGTTCACGTGTCGTGAATGTGCTGTAGACACCGACTGCTCCGACGCAGGAGATGTTTGTTTGGACAACACTTGCGTGAACAATCCCGAGTGTGGATTAGACACCACGCCACCATGTCCGATGGGCCAAGATTGCTTCAGCGGTGTCTGTGCGGTGCCTGCCGGTACCTGTGAAGCACCAGAGGTCATTCAAGAGGGTACCATTATGGGCACCACCCTCGGCGGTCGAACAACCGAAGGTGGTAGCTGCGGCGGTAGCAATGGTAACGAAGCAGTCTTTGAGTTCCAACTCAGTGTGCCGATGTCGACGCTCATGTGCGCAAACACCGACAACTCGGACATTGATACCGTCATGTACGTGCGCCAGGGTGTCTGTGGTAGTACGAACGCTGAACTCGACTGTGATGATGATGGTGGGTCAACGGGTCTTGCCTCCGCGGTCAGCTTTCAGGCTGAACCGGATGTGTCCTACTACATCTTCGTTGACTCGTTCTCACGAAGTGGTTCGTTTGTCCTAACGCTTGAGCCGTGTAACTAACCGAAGCTCCCCCCACGACCACTGCTTGATGAGCTGAGCAGATGTGGGGGTTCTCACCTATCTAAGCGTCTTTGTAGCCGGCACTGTTTGTTCGCTCATTTACACCGGATGAGACGACCCTATCGTCGATTGGCTTTGCCCTTCGCGTAGGACATGTGAGCTTACATTGCATGCCATGGATCCGTCCCATTTATTCTGGTTCACCTTGAGACGCCATCTCATGACTAGCTAATCGCCTTGATCTTGTTTGAGATCCGCGAATGCGGCGGGGGGACGGAGCCTACGAAGTTGCGTTGGAGACCCGCGTTAGTTTGCGGCAACCGGAACTGAACCCGAGGTTGAAAGTGGGACAGGTAGTCCTGCATCACAATCTCATCTTGAGTACAGTCGAACGCATACCCTTCGTATATCGTTCATGATTGATGGCTGAGGGCTCATGGACCAGGTGTTCAAGTCTACATGTCGAGGGGAGGAGGGAAGGCTGTGAGACTGTGGTTTTTTTCTGATTGCCTGGCAACCTATTGTTCACTCTCGGTCGCCCAATTCTAATCGCTTGAAATGATCAGAGTAATAAAGATTGCGCGGTCTGTGTGTGAAGCAGGCACTTAGCGTTTGGTTTGAGGGCAATGAACTGCTTTAGGGCGGTTCTCCAGTATTGTGGTTGGACGAACTCCAGTGATGGCGTCTCTTAGATGAGGTGAGCAGACGATAGGAACGTAATAACGCTCACAGCTTTGTCTACCGGTCATAGGCGCAGCCTTTGAATGTGCTTAGCATTTCATTCGATGTCGCACAGAGGAGGCACGACGTGGCGAGGATGCAGCAGACCTTAATCGCGAGGATTCAATAGACTCGATGGTTGCGGCAGTCATCGTGTCGAGAGTGGAATCGTGCGACTCAGAATGAATGAGGTTGCCCCATGGTTATTGTTGGCTGCAGTCGATGTTTACTGCATTCGGTGTCCCGTAATTCTTGTTCCCCCCGCTGTGTTCAGGGCTTGTGAAATCGACACACCAATTAGATGAATTGCTGTGAGCCGCGCTATTTTGTTCCACGTGGGAGCTGAATGTTAGGCTGCGCTTGTTTTCCGTGCCAGGCCAACCGTTATTCCCATCATAGTACCGAACGGCAGAGATGACGGTGGTGACGGCAGTGGCGGACGTATCGGCAATCCCAAGAGCGATAGAATCGCCACCGTTACTCAGGCTAATTCTTCCGTTACACCTCAGTCCCACCGGGAAGTTGATCCCGTTAGAGTCCTGTCCAACTTCCGTCACCGTAATCCGCTGATTGGGGCCAATTGAATAATCGTAAATACTTGTTCCTAAGTTCGTAGAACCATTTGGTGGACCAAAAGTACACACCTGATTGATGTCGAGACCACTCGTGTTCGAGCAATTATCGTTCGGACAGTCATATAAGCGCAAACCTGACAGTCGCAGTCGTTGGTTGGTGGTGTTCGTAATTTCAATCCATTCGCGGGGATCGTCACCACCATCAGGGTTAATCATCAATTCGGTGATGAGCAATTCCCCGGGTTGAGGAAAGGGGAGATTGTCGTTACATTCCCAAAGCCCATTGGGGTTTTGGGGATCATCACCGTCGGCAAAACCACAGCCACAGACGCCGGGCTCACTCTTATTGGGATCGTTAGGACAGCCGTCTACATCGCCACAGACGCCGTCATTGTCGGCGTCATTATCGGCATCGAATGGGCAGAGATCGCACTCATCACCAACGCCGTCCCCGTCGCTATCTAGTTGACCCGGATTGTCGTTAAAATCACAATTGTCGCAGGCATCACCAACACCATCGTTATCTGCATCGTCTTGAGAGTAATTGACGACCCCAATGCAATTGTCACATACATCGCCGGACGTATCGTTACCGCCATTTTCATCGGGCGTATTGAGTTGGTCCTCGTTGTCGATGAATTTACAATTGTCGCAGGCGTCGCCATGGGTATCACCGTCACTATTTTCCTGATTTGGGTTCGGTTGTGTCGGGCAATTGTCGCAGGCATTCCCAATGCCATCTCCACCACCAAAGTCGGTGTCAGCTTGGTCTGGGTTTGAAATTGTTGGGCAATTGTCAACACAGTCGGGCGTGCCGTCGCCATCATTATCCACGTCAATGACACCACATCCGCAGGCACCTATTTCGATCTTATTGGGGTCTTGAGGGCAATCATCGCATGCATCGCCCACACTATCCCCATCCTGATTCGCCTGGTTGGCGTTGGAGTTATTGGGGCAGTTATCGCAGACGTCGCCGCGTCCGTCCTGGTCACCATCCTCTTGCAGCGGATTTGCCGTTTCTGGGCAGTTGTCAATGCAGTTGGCGATACCATCTTCGTCGCTATCGGTGTCGGCCACATTACAGCCGCAGGTACCAGGTTCAACTTTACCGGCGTCGGTCGGACATAGATCGTTACAATCAGCAACCCCATCTCCATCACCGTCGTCTTCAGGCACATTACAGTCGCATTGGAATTGAGACAAATCCTGCTTAGAGGCATCAAAATCGCAGTCGTCCGTACAGTCGGGAGTGCCATCGGTATCACTATCAACTTCCGAGACCCCACAGCCACACTCACCTTCGCTCACGGTTTTCGTCGCGTCTAGTGGGCAAACATCGCACAAATCACCTAAGCCGTCTCGGTCCGTGTCCTCTTGCGACGGATCAGTGCCAGCATTCGCACAAATGTTATTGTCGCAGGTATCGCCAATGCCGTCTTGGTCTACGTCTGTCTGGTTAGGATTGCTGAAAGCGATGCAATTATCGCAGGCATCTCCCACGCCATCTCCACCACCGGCTTCGCTGTCACTCTGGGTTTGATTCGTTACGTCCGGGCAATTGTCGCAGGCGTCGCCTAAGTTGTCGGCATCACTATTTTCCTGTCCTTCGTTGTCGACATTCGGGCAGTTGTCACAGCGGTTACCGAGTGAATCTCCGTCGCTATTTGCTTGAAACTTGTTGAACAGGGTAGGACAGTTGTCGCAAAGGTCGCCCACAGTATCGTCATCTGTGTCTTGCTGGGCTTGATTTGCCAGCGCCGGGCAATTGTCGCAGGCATCCCCAACGCCGTCTCCGTCCTGGTCTGTCTGCCCGGGGTTTTCCACGTCTACGCAGTTATCGTTACAGTCGGCAATCCCGTCGCCATCAGTATCGGTATCCGCTATGCCGCAACCGCAAATACCGAGTGTGTTCTTATTGCCGTCATTGGGGCAGGCGTCACATTCATCCCCAA
>JBMYRY010000161.1:0-6193 GCA_049602795.1 Bradymonadia bacterium | reverse complement strand
ATAGTCAGCGAGTATTGAGAGATTTGGCTCGGGGGCTGAATGCCACTTTGGCAATTGAACGGGTGCAAATCGGTGTTCACACCGGTGGAAAAGGGTCGATGGACGACCAGATGAAATTGAGTCGCAAGCGCGCGAAGTCAATCAAGTCGTATCTGGTCAAAAAGAAAGTCGATCGAAAGCGGCTACGTGTGCGAGGCTTTGGAGCGACGAAGCCGCTCGCGCCGCCTCTAACGAAACGTGGGCGTCAAAAGAACCAGCGAGTGCAGTTCAAGATTCTGAAAGTTAAGTAATGTTTGAACAAAAAATTCACCTCTCTTTACTCTTGCTTCTACTCAGTGTGTTGGGCTGTGGACGCTCGAGTGTGAATTGTGTTGTACAGAGTGATTGCCCGGAGAGTTCTATTTGCTTAGACGGTCAATGCGTTGCTGGTCAACCCTGCGTACTCGGGCTGTGCCCCGATGGTCAGACGTGCCTCAATGAGGTCTGCATTCCCACACCGAATGATGAGTGTGTCGATGATTCTGAGTGTGCCGACGGTGCGAGATGTGTGGATGGCTTGTGTGCGCCTTGCGGTGAGGCAGGCTGTGCCTCCTGTGATGGCGGAAGCTGCGATTGTGTCACTGATGGCGTTCCCGGCTGTTTCGAGGGGCAGGTCTGTAGGGATGGCATTTGTGTGGATGGCTGTAACGGTCCGAACGATTGTGAGGCACCACTCGTCTGTTCGGTGACCGGTGCATGCGTGGAATGTCTCGATGATGGTCAATGCGAGATCGGTTTTTCATGCGTTGATGGCTCGTGTACCGCGATCGGCGAATGTATCACCAATGATGATTGTGATTTTGGATTTCGCTGCTTAGACAACCAGTGCGTTTTTCAGAATGAGTGCGTTGAGGACTTTGATTGCCCATCGAATCTTCGGTGTGAATTTGGGGAGTGCGTACCCTTCTTTTGCATTGATCAGCAAGAATGTCCGGAGGGTCTAGTCTGTACCGATGGGATTTGTTTACCGGGTGAAGAGTGCATTGATTCCTTCGATTGCTTACCGGGATTTCGTTGTGACAATGGGCAATGCATTGATACATCGGAGTGTCTCAATGATACGCAATGTCTTCCGGGTGAGCGATGTCTGGATGGGCGCTGTATCGATAGACCGGCATGCGCGTCCTCCAATAACTGCGCACCTGGCTTCTTTTGCGACGATCAGGGGGAATGTCAGCGAGGTCAATGTATAAACGAGGCTGACTGTCCGCCTGGTTCTGACTGTATCGAGGCGATGTGCATGCCCCGAAGTTGCGTTAATGACATGGATTGCCCGTTTCCATCCGGCTGCATCGATACAATCTGCTTACCCGTTGAATGTCGCTCAGGGTTACCATGTCCCGAGGGCTTTATTTGTCGGGAAAATAGCTGCGAGCGGACCAACCGTTGTCGACAGAACACCGATTGTCAACCCGACGAAATTTGTCAAGATGGTGTGTGCGTTGAACCCGTTAACTGTCGAGGTGACCGGGATTGTGACGGCACCGAAACCTGCGTGAATGGTCAATGCGTCGACTTGCTCGCTTGCTTGAGTGATCAAGACTGTCAACTGGGGCTAAGGTGTATCGACCGCCGTTGTCAGCCAGCTGGTGAATGCCGGGTGTCTGCGGATTGCCCGAGCGGATTTATTTGTATCGAAAATGAGTGCATCGATACGTTGGAATGTAGAACTGCGAGTGATTGTCCAGATGGTTTCACGTGTAGTGATAACAACATCTGTTTACCAACGACCGAATGTAACGCTGCTAACCCGTGCGACCCCGGCGCAGTGTGTATTGATGGGCAGTGCCAACCTGTGAGCGAGTGTCGTACGAATACGGATTGTCCAGTGCTCTTTAGTTGTATTGATGGTGTTTGCCAAGAGACGGGTCGATGTGACAATGACGCAAATTGCGGACCGGGTGAAATTTGTGACCCCTTGAATCGCGTTTGTATTCCCGATGTAGAGTGTCGACAGGACCGTGACTGTCCACCAGACAACCAGTGTATCGCTGCCCAATGCCGCCCAATTGACCGTTGCCGTAGCGACAATGACTGTCCTGCGGGCGAGTTCTGCGATCCTGGGTTGAGAGCGTGTCTACCGCGTCCGGATTGTTCTGTAGATGAAGATTGTGCTGGCGATGAGCGATGCGACCAAGGTCTATGTGTGCCCGTCTTCTGTACGAACGATGATGAGTGTGCGGGCGGCGGTACCTGCGTCGCTGGTCGCTGTATTCCGCCATTCTTTTGCAACGACGATGGAGACTGTCCTCTACCGCAATTGAGTTGTGTTAATGGAAGCTGTGTCTTGCCCGGAGGCTGTGAAGACGATTCTGAATGTCGTCCATTTGAATCTTGCGTAGCGGGGGCCTGTATTCCGGTGCCTCCGCCCCAGTGCAATAGAGATGATGACTGTGGACCTCGTCAGCAATGTGAGTTTGGATTTTGTATTCCAAGAACGGGTTGCACATCTGACCGAGACTGCCCAGACAGCCAGCGATGCGAGCGTGGATCATGCGTGCCCGATGAGCCCATTTGTCGCGGTGACGCCGACTGCGCCCCGGGGCAAGTTTGCGTGAATGGGACGTGTGAAGTGGCTCCACCCGAATGTGTTGGGGATGGCGAGTGTGGCATTGGTTCATTCTGCAACGAGGGTCAATGCGTGCCTGGTTGTCGAACGAGTCGTAGTTGTCCGCCAGGAGAAGCTTGTGTTGATGGTCAGTGTCAGCCGGAGTTGGAATGCGTTGTTGATACTGATTGCATCGAGCCTGGTACGATTTGTAATCGTGCGATTAATGTCTGCGTCGATGGATGTAGAGGCGATGCTCAATGCCCCGATGGGTTTAGCTGTATTAATCTCTCCTGTGTAAGAGACGAGCCACTGGAATGTGTTGTGGATGCTGACTGCATCGAGCCCGGTACGATCTGTAATCGAGCGCGCAATATTTGCATTCAGGGCTGTCGAGAAGACAGTCAGTGTCCGCCCGGTACGAGTTGCATCGACTTCAGTTGCGTTTTTGCACCAGAATGTTTGCGCGATACTGACTGCCCAGCGGGTGAGCTGTGTTCCGATGACAATACGTGCATCCGTGGATGCAGAGACAATAATGATTGTAACGTGGGGGAGTTGTGTCAGGGAGGGCAATGCGTCGCTCAACCCGATTGCCGAGGCGATAGCGATTGTGCTCCCGGCCAGATCTGTGAAAACAGCGCCTGCGTGAGTGGTTGCCGAGATAATACTCAATGTCCAGATGGATTTGTCTGCCGTAATAATGCCTGTGAAGTTGAGAACGAATGTCAGGATGCGCCGAACCCACAGCTTATTCCAAGTACCGGTGGGACCTTCGATTCATCGTCGACGTCTAATCAGTCAAATTACGTTGGCTCCTGTGCTGGGAATGGTCCTGAACGGGTCTTCGTGCTGGAAGTTGTCGAAAGTCGCCTCTTCAGGATACGTGCGCAGGGTCAATCGGATGGCACAGATACAGTTCTCTATCTTCGAGCAGAATGTGACTTGTCGAGAAGCGAACGTGCGTGCAATGACGATGCTGATGCAAGCTTTAACTCCCTTCTGGAGGTTGCGTTGGATCCGGGACGATACTTTTTGTTTGTGGATAACTTCTCTGGACCAGGTCGATCCACTCTTACCGTGACGTCCCAAGAAGCAGTTTGTCGCAGCGATAATGATTGCGAAGGCATTGCCATATGCACTGATGGGTTATGTTTGTCACCGGAGTGTATTAATGACTCGCAATGCGGTCTGGGCGAGCGTTGCCTGAGTGGTCGATGTGTCGAACGAGCAGATTTTTGCCAGTTTGATGTGGATTGCCAGGGCGATGATCAGATTTGCGAGAACCTTACGTGCGTCAGTACAAATGGTGCGTGTGCGGACCGAGATGATTGTGGGGGCGCTTATTGTATTGACGGCTCCTGTACTGAGCCATTCCGTTGCAATACCAATCGAGACTGCCGCCAGATTGCTGGGTTCTTACGGTGTGTGAATGGGGCATGTATGTCGCCAGCGAACGACTGTGAGTTTAATGCTGATTGCATCCCAGGCAATAGTTGCGTGTTTGGGATTTGCCTGCCAACAGACACGAATGAGTGCGTTCGAGATAGCTCGTGTGACCAGGGTCGAATCTGTGAAGACCGTCGCTGTGTATTTCCTTGATTAGTGGTCTATGGGCGCTGTGAGTCGGCGACGGCCATCCAAAGAGCGTTTCACGTTTGGCTCTTCTAACTGTATACGGTCCCAGAGCCGGCACGTGACTTCTTTGTGTCGGTTGTCCAAGGCTTCGCAATAATTGGTCATGGCACACCGCCGGATTTCAGAGCCGCGACCACTCTGCATTTTTGTGAACCAGTCTGGATCTGCGAGTGACTGCCTCGCTGAGCCAATAATGTCTCCTTGCGCAGAGTTGAGGATGGACTCGGCCTGCTCGAAGGTTTGAATCCCTCCCGCGACTACGATTGGCGTCTGATGTCCATGTGCCCGAACGTACTGACGAAGCGCAGCCATCTTACTGATGTTTCGAAGAAAGGGACCTCGCTCATCTGCATACACCGTGGGCATGCACTCAAAACCACTTTGACCGGTGTAAGGATAGACTGCCTCACCGATTTTGGGCTGCGTGGCATCATCAAACTTTCCTCCCGTTGATAGGCTGATGAAATCCATGCCTGCTGCCGCGAATTGTTGAGCATAGTACTGTGCATCTGCCACATCGCTCCCTTCTGAAATGATTTCGTCTACGAGCATGCGGCATCCGAGTGTCATCTGTTCCGGGAGGGCCGCACGGCAGTGATGATAAACCTCAAGAGGCAAACGAAGTCTGGTTTCTCGACTACCACCATAGCCATCTTGTCGTTGGTTTGTCCGAGAAAGAAATGAAGCCATGGTGTATGCATGAGCATAATGTAGTTCAATGCCGTCGAAACCTGCAGTAGCAGCGCGTTTACTAGCCTCGGCAAAGAGTCCCGGAAGACGGGCCGGCAAATCTAGAATATGAGGTAAATGCGTGTCATTGACCGATTCTCGGAGTCCATAATCAAGCGAGCGTAACGCGGTTTTGGACAAGACTGCTTCATGGACATCTCGCCCGGATGCGGCGAGCATCGCCTTGCAGGTCTCGTCATCGGCTTCAAGCCATTTCTGATCGCTAAAATGTTCGGCGAGTCTGTGACGTATCGTTTCATCGATCGCGAGATATCGTTCAAAGAAAACTGAGGGCTTTGGTCGACGACTCACTCGAAGAAAGTCGATCAACTGAATGAAGAGTTTCGTTTTTCCTTTGCTCGCTTTTCTCACCGCATCAGTAAGCTTGCGCAAACCAGGGATGTAGCGGTCATGACCAATTCGCAATAGCGGACCGCTAGGAATATCTCGAATGCCCGTTGCTTCTACGACAATTGCGCCAGGCTGACCGAGCGCAAATCGACTGTACCACTCAATCAAGCGATCGGTGACCTCTCCATCATCACTCGCCCGCCAAGGGACCATTGCTGGAACCCAGGTTCTTTGAGCAAGTGAAAGTCGACCCATCTGGAGAGGGGTGAATAAAAGACTCTTGGCCGCCGTGTCCTGATCAGGCCAGTGTGTTTCTGGAAGTGCATGTCGTCTTGCGTTTGGTGGTCGCCACACAGCTCTATGCCCTTAGTTTGTTAAATGATGTTCGGAGCAGATTTGATCGAGCCATAAGCGCGTCGCCTCTGAGACCAATGACCACACGTGTTCAAATCCGTCTGTGCCTCCATAATAGGGGTCGGGGACTTCAGTTACATCCGTGCCGTTGATGGTGAGATATAGATGAACTTTGTCAGACGTACCCGATGTATGTCGACGAAGAATGTCGTCTTGATTACTTTTGTCCATCGCGAAGATGTAGTCAAAGCGTTCCATATCCCTTTGAATGAAAACCCGAGCCCGTTGCTCGGTAATGTCCACATTGTAATTTGCCGCTGTTCTAATGCTTCTAGGGTCCGGAGGTTCACCAACATGCCACGCGCCAGTGCCCGCTGAATCTACCCGGAAAAATTGCTCCAGCCCTCTTGCTTTGAGTTCTGCGCGGAACGCGCCTTCGGCTAAAGGCGACCGGCAAATGTTTCCCAAGCAGACAAAGACGACGTTGATTGGACTCATCATTTGCTCTGAGGTTAAGAGTTGAGTGCTTCGATA
>JBMYRY010000160.1:0-6210 GCA_049602795.1 Bradymonadia bacterium | reverse complement strand
CCTCTGTCTTGTTGGTCCACCGGGTGTGGGGAAAACCTCTCTCGCTCGTTCGATTGCTCGCGCTACCGGACGTGGGTTTGTTCGACTCAGTTTGGGCGGTGTTCGCGATGAAGCGGAGATCCGCGGTCATCGACGTACATACATTGGCGCGATGCCCGGAAAAATCATCCAAAGTCTCAAAAAGGCGGAAACGGGCAATCCAGTCATGCTGCTAGACGAGATAGATAAGATGAGCATGGATTTTCGAGGTGATCCGTCATCTGCCCTGCTAGAAGTGCTTGATCCTGAACAGAACACGACCTTCAATGACCATTATCTTGATCTAGATTATGACATCTCAGAAGTGATGTTCATTACCACCGCAAACAATCGTCACCAGATACCATTACCATTACAGGACCGTCTCGAGATTATCGAGCTGCCTGGATATACCGCTATCGACAAAGAACGGATTGCGCGCGAATACTTGATCCCCAAACAAGAGAATCGCAATGGGATTAGTGAGGCCACTGTGACGTGGCACAAGAGTGCTTTGAACAAAATTATCGATGGCTACACTCGCGAAAGCGGGGTTCGAAGCCTTGAGCGTCAAATTGCTGCAGTGTGTCGGAAGATTGCGAAAGAGGTCGTGGATGTCAGAGACAAAACACCTGTCTCAGAATTTAAGCGCACGGTGAACGCTAAACTTGTCGAGAAATTTCTGGGTAAGAAGAAGTTTAAGCATGGCGTGGCCGACAGCGAAGATGAAATTGGACTTGTTAATGGGCTCGCGTACACCTCTTTCGGCGGTAGTCTCTTACAAGTTGAGTGTGCGGTCATTCCTGGTAAGGGTAAGCTCATCATTACTGGGCAGTTGGGTGACGTAATGCAAGAGAGCGCCCGAGCGGCGTTGAGCTACGTCCGCGGTCGCGCCGAGGATTTAGGGTTGGATGAGGATTTTTATCAAAAGCTTGATATTCACATGCACTTCCCCGAAGGCGCCATTCCGAAAGACGGACCGTCCGCAGGGATCACCATGGTAACGGCCCTCGTGAGTGCATTGTGTAACGTGCCTGTACGCCATGATGTCGCCATGACAGGCGAAATTACGTTACGCGGTCGAGTGCTTCCGATTGGAGGTCTACGAGAAAAGGCACTGGCTGCTCACCGAGCAGGCGTGACCTCCATCATCATCCCAGAAGAAAACGAAAAAGACATTGAAGATGTGCCGGCGGTCACGAGGAAGGCGGTTACGTTTATCTCTGTTCGGCATGCCGATAAAGTTTTGGAAAATTCTTTACTCCATGGTGGTCAATTGTGGAAAGGTCTGGTATCAAGGGAAATGGACGAGGCGGCAAATCCACCGCTTGGTCCAAGGCAGCCCGCGCCGTCTGCATGACGGCGTAGCTGTGGGCGGGTAGCTCAGTTGGTAGAGCAACGGCCTTACAAGCCGTGGGTCGCAGGTTCGATCCCTGTCCCGCCCACAATTCATTTTCACATCAGTTACAGTAAACTTGGTTGAGTCGTATGAACCCATGACCTGGCATGTCAGTTCATGGAAGTGTATGCGTTTAATTGAGATTTCTGTGATTCGAGAGATCAGCTAGTTGGTGTGGAAGCGAGCCAGCTGATTGGCGTGCAGTAGAGCCATGGTTCCTGAAGCGTCCAGGGCGTCGGATGCCCTACAGACGCATACCACCATCAATGTCGATGCATCGACCAGTGAAGTAATCACATTCCATGATGAATCGAACGCCCGCAAAAATCTCGTCGGGACTGCCTACTCGGCGCAGTGGAACAGCCTTCAGCATTTTGTCTAGTACCTCTTGCTTCATGCCCTGGAGAATTGGTGTATCCACAAAGCCTGGCGCAATTGCACCGAATCTAATTCCGTAACGGCTCAGTTCTTTTGCCCACGCCACGGTGTCGGCAACCAGACCAGCCTTTGCAGCAGAGTAATTGCCCTGACCCATGTTGCCGTGTCGTGCGATGCTGCTGATGTTCACGACTACTGCAGAGGTTCCACCTGCCTCGATATGCTGTGCTGCAAACTCACGAGTACATAAGAATGGACCTGTAAGGTCTACGTCCAGCACCTGCTGCCAATTCTTTAGGCTCATCGTCTTAACAGCACCGGTTTCACGATCTTGACGTACGATCAGTCCATCTCGGAAAATGCCAGCGTTGTTAACCAATCCATTGAGACCACCAAGGTCTTGTGATGCCGAGCGCATGACGGTCTTGACATTCTCTTCATCAGCGACGTTGAGCGTGTAGGCCTTAATCTTTCCGCCGCCCTCAATCACCAGCGAAGCAAGTCCGTCTTCATTGACGTCCGCAGCTGCGACCATGGCGCCTGCCTCCGCGAGTCGTAAGCAAAAGTGTCGCCCCATGCCACTTGCAGCGCCCGTGACCAAGACCTTCATTGTATTTAGCTGCATAATACTTCCCCTTCGTTAATATCTGTTTCGTAATCACGGATTGGTCTATCATAAAACGTCGAGGCCCGCACCCGATAAAGGCTTCTTCTTGCTCCAAACCCTCGTGTAGATCAGAATGTTGGTATGTCACAGCTATCGGTTCGTCCGAATAAAAATGTACCGTTCAATGTTCTAGCTGAATCAGAGGGCTATCTTGCTGTAGAAAAACCCGCAGGCGTGTCGACACAGCCTGGGATTAAACACATTCACGATACCTTGTTGAATGGATTGTTTGCACTGTATGGTCATGAGTTACAAAACCTGGGTAAGAAAAGGGATTTTGGTCTCCTTCACCGTCTAGATTTGGCTGTGAGTGGCGTCTTGCTGGTTGGTCGAACTGTGGAGACGTATGATTATTTACGTGCGTTGTTTGAGCGCCGCGCGATTGAAAAGACCTATGTGTGCCTAGTGCATGGGACCCTCAAAGGAAAAGGCGTGATCTCCCACCCCATTCGTGAGGTGAGAATGAAGGGGGAAAAAACTGCTCAGCTTGGTCCCCATCCTAGAGCTAAAGAGGCGCGGACAGATTTTCAATCAATGGAATGTGCAGGTGGCGTGTCCTTGGTCAAGTGTAGGATTCCAACGGGTCGTTTGCACCAGATTCGAGTGCATATGGCCAGCCTTGGTCACCCGGTCATTGGCGACTTTAAGTATGGGCGTAGAACGGCTCTTGATAAGTCTTTAGGTCGAGGCCGAATCGCTCTACATGCATCCTCCGTTGGCTTTGTGCCTCCGCATTCTGGTGGGTTTGTCAGAATTCAATCATCGCTGCCGACAGATCTGGCATCGATGATGCGAAGCTCGGGGAGAACCCAGTGACCGTGATGATGTGGCGATTAATATTGATGACCTTGATCTGCCTGTGTGCGATGCAGTCCAAGGCTGCAGAGCCGATGAAGCTGACAGATTACGAGCATGCTCATGTCTTTCGTCAACTACAGGAACGCGGTTGGCAGGTTGATACCGAACCACTGGGCAAGCGAGTCGCCTTCGTAGAGGTTTATCGTTACGAAGTTTTTGTGCCCTTCGAGGCGTTACCGCTGTTTCCAAATCATATTCATACACTGAGTACTGAGCCATTTATCCGGCGTGAGATCTTGCTCAAACGAGGCGAAGTTTTTTCTCATAGTGACTTAAACGAGTCGGTCAGAAATTTGCGACGGCTGGGTGTATTCAGTCTCGTTGCTGCGGTGCCTGTTTTGACACGTGATCCTGACACCGTTGGGATCTTTTTAGTAACCCGCGATCTTTGGAGTCTTCGTTTGGAAAGCTCATTCCAACTCACCGGTGGTGTTTTGGACCGGTTTCAGAGTCAGTTGACAGAAAGAAATCTTTTCGGTCGAGGGATTCAAGCGCTCGTCAGATACAATATGCAGCCTTTATTTGTGAGTACCGGCGCCTTATTCAATAACCGTCGAGTCATGGGCAAGCCGTATACATTACAAGTATCTACTGATGCCTTCTTCGAGAGAAAATCAGGAGACTATGAAGGCTATAATGTCAGTGTGTATGGTGCGCGTCCATTTTACACCATGAATGACCGTTTTAGCTATGGGGTGTCTCTAAGTCGAGGTCAAGGCATTGTGCGCCAAGAGCAGATGGGCTCACGGGTCTACTGGGATGATGACGAAACTGAAGAAACGGAAACGGTCCCTCGAAGCTGGGCATATACAAGCTATGCATTAAGTGCCTTTGGTGATGTTCAATATCGATATTCAACAGTCTTTCGTTTTGGTGGCGGGCTCAGTGTAAGCAATTACGAAGTGGAAACAATCAACTCGGAATCGCTCAATGCTCTGTCAAGTGAATCTAGAGAACGATTCATTTCAGAGGTTCTTCCTGAGAGTCTTTTACTTGCTTATCCACAGATTCGGGCGTCGTTTTATCGAGACCGGTTTAGCGTCTTTAAAAACCTATCTAGTTTTGCATTAAGTGAGGAGCTTCAACTCGGCTTTTCGGGCAGCATCTATGGTCAATTTCCAACACAGGCGCTGGGTTCAACCCAAGATATTGTCATCGCAGGCGGTTACCTAGTATTCCGGGAGAAGGTGTTTAAAGATGCCTTACTAGAATTTGCGGTCTCCGGACGATCCAGCTATCGCGCAGCGCTTGAGCGTTGGATGGATTCGACCTTTCTCTTACGTTTTCGTGGTGCGACTCCCAGTCAACCTTGGGGGCGTATCGTTACTCGAACAGACTGGGTGGGACAGCGAGAACAGATTACGGCTGATCCATTGAGTTTAGGAGGCGATAACGGCTTAAGAGGCTATCCTTCACAGCATTTTCTCAGTTTTGGAGGGAATCGCATCAGAACGAATGTTGAATATCGAACTAAACCGAGTCGATTTGGTCCGTTCTATGGGGGGGCCGTCGCATTCTACGATTCAGGGACTTTATACGGGGGTACGTATGAGTCTGGGTATGTTCAGGCGGTGGGGATTGGGGCTCGCGCCGTCCTTCCACAAGCAAGTGCCTCTACCTACCGGCTAGATTTCGGCATGCCTGTTGATGGGAGTGGGTTCCTGGTGATGCTCAAGGCTGGCACTATAACCCTCGAAACGAATCAGGCGATCCCGATTACGCCTCGGGATGATCGCGTTTACCTCGATGGCAGTGTTGGTGGTTTAGGCAATCAACCTTAACTTTAGAAGAAAAGTCCTCGGACGATCATCAGGCTAGAGGCTCCTCCGGCAATGATGAGAATGCTCCATCTCAATATGGAGCCTTCAATAAATGATAAGAATGATGATGAGGTTCGTAGCCCAAGCAGTGCGGCGGGCACAAAGCACAATCCAATCCACATGTCTTGCATGGTGATATTCCCGCTCAGCACTCGTGCGCCGAAGGTGATAGCGAGTCCAATAATGAATACGGCGGCCATAGAAGCTCGCAGCGCACCACCGGCCTCATTTCTATACAGTAAGGCAAGCATTGGTCCTCCAATACTCGAGATGAGGGCACTGAGACCAGACAAAGTTCCCGCGGTCAGTTCCGTTGTTCTATTCCTCTGAAATTGGGGGCGTTGCCAGACGAGAATGACCGCTGTGAGTACCAGTGAACCAATCATGACGTTTAGCGCCGAGCGTGATGCCCATGTTAAACACAGGACACCTAATCCTGCACCGAGGAATCGACCGAGAATTACCCAGGATACGCCTTCAAGATCGATGTGATGTCGCTCTCTCCACGCCATACCAATTGTGAGCGGTGCTAAGGCAAAGAGTTGAGGTACGGGCGTGAGTTTTGGGTCAATCAGCGAAAGCACCGAAACGCAGATGAGGGAAAAGCCGAAGCCTATGGTGGCCTGTACCGTGGCGGCGACAAAGGTAATCGCCACTGCAAAGGTTAGTACTGTTATCGGCAGCCCCGTTAATTCTGTAATCAAAGACACCATCTGAGGTCACCTTGGCAAAGTATAAACTATAGTTCTATACTAGGGCGATGGCGATAATCACAATGAATTTAAATCCAAGGGATGCGGGTCCCTTTTTGGAACGAGGTGAGGCTCTCCATCAGTCTCGTTTTAGGAGCGACGGACCTAAACCTGGCTATGAGGTCATCTTGGGAGAATCACGGTTAGCATCGTGGATAACGGGACGCTGAGGTAGAACTCCGTTATGCATCGTTTCTCCACTAATCATCAGATCACAGTTTTACCGTGGAGACCTGCGCTGTATAGGTTGGTCTTCGTTATCTGTAGCAGTCAGTTTGCCTTGGGGGTAGTGGTTCTTTGGCTATTGAAGGGTTGGTT
>JBMYRY010000159.1:0-6238 GCA_049602795.1 Bradymonadia bacterium | reverse complement strand
TCGACGATCCTAGCGGGTGTGACTGCAGTGCCTCTACTGTACCCACCTACCTTGAAAATGGTGAACCGGACGCACCTGCCTCCCTTGGTTTACGCCCGTGCGGTGTCACCGATGTGAAGGTTTGCTCGCCCCGCTGTCTCGAAGCATGGAATATTCGAACCCCAGACATCTCCAATTGTCAGTACTAAAGAGCATCGCTTTACACTACACTTGACCCTCAATTACATGCTGAGTCACTAAAGGGTCCACGAATGTACAAACCACTATTAGCTCTTGTTCTCCTAAGCTTCGGATGCAGCGGTGGAGACGCACCAACCCGATATCTCAATGGAAAATTCGAACTATTCGTTGGCGTAGATGTGGACGTTGAGGAATGCTCAGGTCAACGATTTAATGGCACCATTACCCTTACCGCGTCAGATCTCGCCGAAGAGCAACCGGAATATGTCCATGTTTTTTTGTGGAATGCGAACACTGATGTCTGGACCGAACTGGTCAAATGGCCTGCAACAGTGGATGCACCTCAAAACATCGAGCAAGACTTAGGTGTACAGGGGGCATGCGACCAATCGGGACTGAGCCTAGTCTTTGTACCAATCAGCAAAAACCACTACGGAGACCCCCGCTTCATCACGCTACAGTCAGGTGCTGCATCTGGGGCAATGACCAGGTATGTCCAAGAGACGGATAACAACGAGGTTACCTTTTTTTGCCCAGTCGAACAGGTGGACGAAGTGGCGGTGAGCGTCTACAACTTCAACTATCGCCGCCTCGAAACGACGAGCACACTCATGCCCGAGTCGGACAGTGGCACTGAGTGGGTCGGCGCAGTCCCCGCTTTGAAGGCAAGTGAAGAGGTCCTCATTTTCGAAGGTAAAAAAGGCGCGGAACTGGTCTGTAGTTATTTTCTATAGGCATCCACTGGTGTCCGTTGGATCCTCAAGCCAGCGCATGAAGGCTCAGCGAGGCGGCCCACCAGCCGGCATGCAGACGAGACGATCGTCGGGGGCCAGTCCACAGGTACCCATCACCATATTACCGCGAGTCGACGTAAAGCTGCATTCATCGCCAGTGCTCAACCCAACGCACGCATCTAACGCTTCCTGGGGTGCTCCGGTCATCCCTCCAGGTTCTCCGGGCATACTGCCACCACCATTCATGCCGGTAGTCGAAGATGTACCCCGAACACAGCGCTGGACGAAAGGATAGGTAGGCGTAATGTAATAATGATAAATGCCCCGGGGGAATTCGGGGGTCACCCCATGTCGCCCGTTGCACTCATCTAGATCTCCGCTGCCCTCTACATAGGTCCAATCTTGCTCAAAATGACCCAGTGCGAAGTCATCTACAGACGGGCGACCCGCCGGTACCGCTTCAATGAGTTGATAACTGCTGCGCATCCCAATCATCGCGGAACTTCCATCAGCCGGATCAGAATGACCAACAAGGGAGTAAATTGGAAAGCCGTCGCTTGCCCAGCCAACGAGAGTCATGCTCGTCGCAAAGTCTGGATTCAATAGCGCGACCAGATTAATCGGGTTCCCATGGTAGTGATATTGACCATTAGGCTGTACATGGGCGTCATTCTCATCGACGCCGAACTCAAAGCGCCACGGACTCGTCTCGCCGGGCGTAGCAACCATCTGCCAGTCATCGCTACCCATGGCATAATTACACTGACCATCATCGGTCGCGTTGTCGGCACAGGTCCCGGCGGTTGCCGGCTCAAACTTAACCCCATTCAACGCATACCCAGGCTCCCGAACAGCCGTTACCCCTTCCGTGATGGCTGGGGCCATCGGAACCGTCGCCGCAATGCTCTGCTCACTGATCTCTGTCGCAAACGCCCCGTTAAGTACGCCATGATTGGGAATCCCGTTGCCCGTTAAAGTGCGGTTAGAATCCGAACAACTCCACGCATACCGATAAGGGAGCGTGACATCGATGGCAGTTAAGTTCTGCCCTGGTCGCCCCTGCTCATAAACAAGTCGTTGCGTGCCTTCAGCCTGTAAATCACATAGAACGCCAGCCGTGTCTAAATGACCAACCGAACTGCCCGCGGACCCACCGGCACCTGCCGCACCACCGGCTCCTGCCGCACCGCCCGCACCAGCTTCTCCGCCCGCACCAGCTTCTCCACCAGCACCCGCTGCACCACCGGCTCCTGCTGCACCACCGGTTCCTGCATCTCCACCGGATCCTGCTGCACCACCAGCGCCAGCTTCGCCACCGGATCCTGCTGCACCACCAGCGCCAGCTTCGCCACCGGCACCGGCTTCACCGTTACCATTGTTCGATGCATCATCTCCACATCCCCAAAAGGCAAGAGCCATCGAGATGATTAAAACACGTGAATTAAACATTTTTCCTCCCCCAAGGGATCATTCAGAACCAGACGTTAGCGTAACCTGATGCCTTGATGCAAGAAAGGTCATAGAGGTTTTGAAATACCTATCATGCTGAAATTACACACCATCATGAACAGGTATCATCTGCGTCATTCCCTCTCTTTGGCGTAGGCTTTTCTCGAAATACGACAAATGATGCTTGAAAAGTTTATGGCGTAGATGAGTCGACGACTCGGTGATGCGACGTCCTCGGCGTAAACTCAACAATCGCGCTTCGCACCGTTCTTCCCGACTGAGTCACCGTGGTTTTGAGTTTGAACGTCTTGGTATCTTTACCCCAAAGAGACATGGTCATGTCGATGGGACCAAGGGCACCTTTGCTGTTCTTGAGTGGTGCGACGATCATCGCCGTGACTTCTGTACTACGCTCGGGGGTATGATGCGGACCTTTTGGGAGATTGAGTAAGATACTACTGATATGGACCGCCTGAGCTTGATGAGTCAGGACAATGCCTTTACGAATCGCAGCTTTCAGCCGTTTGCTATCAGTCTTCAGATCTGTCGGTGTGAGCACACCATCGGCAACAACCTCCTTAGCTTCGCCAGTGCTAAAAACGCTAATTGGAAGCGCCAGGACAATGTATGCCTTACCATTGGTCACGTTCAGGGTGCCATGATTGCGAGGCATCAAATGGGCATGAGCGCTCGATAGAACGAATACACTACAAAAAAAGATGTATTTCATTGTTCACCTCCAACCTCATTCGCGCCCAGCTCAAGGCACCCCACATCGCGGATACCATGCCTAGATCGTTTGTGTAAAAAATCTTTGGCACGTTCAACTTGGGTTAAGAGGTACCACTGCCTCTTCGCTCATGGTGGTCATTCGTCCGACTCAATACGAGCAAACACCCGCAACAAACCACTCGTGCCCGTTACGGCGGATATAAGTGTAAGTACGATGTCGAGAGGCAACAAACACACGAACAAGACTCGCCACAAATGGTCGAGCAACCGCTTCGGACCAAAATATACTCTCGGCATAAATCCAGTGAGACCGAAACGCATCAAAAGACTGCCTGCCAACTCAGATGGGGACCAAGGTCGCTCTACCTTAGCCACCTCAAAGCCATTGCTTTCAAGCTTTTGTATTAATCCCGTTTGCGTAAAAATATTCAGATGCGTTGGCGCCTGTAAAAAGAGCCAGCGACCCTTAAAGACTCTTGCCCAAACCCCTTGGGTCGGAACTTCTATGACCAAAACACCATCGGGCTTCAATAAAGCCTTAACTCTCCGCAAGGTGACATCGGGTGCCTTAACATGCTCGAAACAATGCCACATCGTCACAACATCAAAGGATTGAGGTGCATACGCCAACTGATCAAATTCTCCGACCTCGACCGGAATATCAAACAGTTCCTTAGCCATCGCTGCGCTATGTTCACTTTGGTCACAGCCAGCAACAGTCACTGACACCTGCTCCCGAAATGCCGCCAAAAATCCACCACACCCCGTTCCAATATCTAGGACGCGATGTGTCTCATCTAATGGTCTCAGCTTTGCGAGCACGTGATATGTGGAAATGGCTCTCAACCTCTCAACCCCGTTAATGGGCTCTTTCTTACGCGCAGCAAACTCCTCTGGTGGGTAATAGCCTGCGTAATGATGAGATAACATTTCATCACTTGGTAATGGGTAAATTGTCCATGAGTGACAATGCGGGCATTCAAGATAGTGAAACGTACCACCGATGCCCCAAAATCGCTCGTCGGCGCTAAACGAAGACAGGGCTTGAGCCCTACGAAAGGAATGACACGCGTGTCCGATGGGTGAATCTTGAGTCGGCTCCATATGTCATCATCACTCAGAACGAAGTCGTGTTCAACATTCGCTACCAGTTTATCTCCTCTGTTGGCTGTGTTAAGCCTCTGGGTATGAGTGCAGTTCATCCCAACGCCAGACCCATCGATCTTGCTGGGCACAAAGGTGCCGTCCTATGCATTCATGGGCTCTCGGGTACGCCCTATGAAGTGAAGCCCATCGCAGTAGAACTACATCGGCGCGGCTACCGAGTCTTGTGCCCATTACTCATCGGACATGGCCGCTCGAATCAAGCTCTAGCCAACAGCCGTTGGATGGATTGGTACGTCTCAGCAAAGAGAGCGTTTGAAGAGTTGTCTAAAGATTGGGACGAGGTCATGATCGTAGGCTTCTCCATGGGGGGCCTAATCGCCCTAAAGCTAGCCCATGAAAAAGGAGAACGCGTCAAGGGCGTGGCAGCGCTCGCACCTGCGTATGAGTTAGATTATTTAACCGCGCTAAAACTTCGGCTCGTCAAACGATTTGGGATTGGTAAATTCCTGCCAGACTTTAAGAAGCGAAGTGGTCCTGATGTCTCTGATCCCGACGTTGCCGCGCTCATGCCAAGTAACGACGCAGTCCCCATTGCGGCTGCGGTCAGTCTCATGGATGGGCAAAAGGCTGTCTCAGAAGTCGTCTCTCGCATCGCAAGACCTGTTTGGATCTTTCAAGGCAAGAAAGACCACACTGTGCCTGTTCACAGCGCGCGACACCTATTTTCCAAACTCAAAAACACGAATCGCCGACTCTTATTTTACGCCAAAAGTTGGCACATTCTCGCACTCGACGTCGAACATCACGAAGTCATTGAAGATGTATGCGACTACGTTGATAGCTTATTCAATAACGGTTTATCGGTAACAGGGGAGGAAGACGCATGAGACGACTCATCGTATCCATCGATCAAGGCACAACGGGCACCACCGTACTCGTCCTAGACGATGCGCTTAACGTACTTGGGCGTGCAAACCAAGAGTTTACTCAACACTTTCCAAAGGCTGGGTGGGTTGAACACGAGCCGCAGGACATCCTTGAGTCTGTCACCCGCGCACTCGGACGAGCCATCGAACAGGCACAAGCCACTTCGGAGGAAATTGCCTGCGTCGGGATTACGAATCAACGCGAAACAGTGGTGGTGTGGGATCGTCATACCGGCAAGCCTGTACATCGAGCCATCGTTTGGCAGGATCGAAGAACAGCCAAACTATGCGAGACGCTGAAGGCTGCTAATACTGAAGCACTCGTAAAGCAACGCACAGGGCTTCTACTCGACCCATATTTCTCAGGTACGAAGATCAAATGGATACTCGACGAAACAAACACTCGTCCTGCTGCTCAAACCGGAGACGTCATCTGTGGAACCATCGACAGTTTTCTCGTATGGCACCTCACCGGTGGACAAACGCATGTGACCGATCCATCCAATGCCTGCCGAACATTGCTGATGAATTTGGAAACCTTAGAGTGGGACAGCGATATGTTGACGCTACTCGATGTCCCAGAAAAGATGCTCCCATCAATCAAGAGCAGTAGCGAAATTTATGGTCGTACTAAAGGGTTCTCAGGCCTTCCTGATGGAATCCCAGTCTCCGGAATGGCCGGAGACCAACAAGCTGCATTATTTGGTCAGGCATGCTTCGATACTGGCGAGGCTAAGTGTACATACGGCACAGGCTGTTTCGTCCTCATGAATACCGGCAATCAGCCCGTACTTTCTGATCATGGTCTCTTGACATCGGTGGGATGGTCTATCAACGGTGAAGTAACCTACGTATTGGAAGGCAGTGCATTTGTAGCGGGTGCTGCCGTGCAATGGTTAAGAGATGGTCTTGGTCTGATTAAGTCTGCACCAGAGATCGAAACATTAGCGGAAAGTGTTGAGGATAGCGATGGAGTGTACTTTGTACCGGCCCTCACCGGGCTCGGGGCACCTCATTGGAACCCACATGCTCGAGGCCAGATTTCTGGGATTACCAGAGGCACGACCGCAGCGCACCTTGCAAGGGCAACGCTAGAGGGCATTGCGTTCC